>JAAEPL010000091.1 GCA_024232675.1 Planctomycetaceae bacterium | reverse complement strand
CTTCTTTCGTTCCAAACTGTGAATTCTCTTCGATGACGATATTGAAAAAAGTTTCTTGTTCCGATTCATCCCATGCGATCCTGTCGCCGTCCAGCTCCAGTGTCGCGGAATTCCGCGCCGACTTTTGACCTGTTTCCACCCGCCGGATGGTCTCGGCGAAGCGCCGTTCATTTTCAGCATCCGAAGTGGAAATGATGGCTTTTACATTGGCGAGTATTTCCGCAGCCTCCGGTGTATTGGGTTGGCTTGCCACAGATCCCGGGATCTCAGGTTCGCCGGTCCCCTTCGTTGCTTCTATTTGAGAACTATCAATGACTGTATTCCAGGGAACGCCCCCCCCGAAGCCGGTCCCGAATTCCGTCAAACGCACAGTGATTCCTGCTTCTGAGAGCAACTCCACCGTCTGATCTTGCTGGATTTTTTTCCACTTCGTATGCAGCATTAACGATTCCCGCTGAAAGTGCTGCATTCCATTTTCCGAAAGCAGCAACAGGATTCGCGCGATACGAGTCATGTTTTGTCGATCAGCGCTCAAGGCGATCCGTGAAAGAGCTCGTCCACAACGTGCTGCCGTCTCAGGAGGACCGTAAAGAATTTTGGATACGAGGGCTGGGGTAATGCCTAAGCCAAATTGTTCCAGTTGGCGTGAGGCAGCAAGCCTTACCTGGTATCGCTCGCTTTCCAACTGTTGAAGCAGGGATTCGAGCTCAGCCTCTGCGATTTGCACTTGCGACGGAGCTGTGATTTCTTGCGCAGTTAAGGCCTCGCTCGTCAGGCTTATCAGCCAAAGCAGCAGCCAAAAAAAGTAATGCCCAAGTCGATATAGAGTCATCCCGACACCTTGCAACTTAAAAAAACAACAATTCAATATTACCGCGTAGCCATAGATGCTGTCGATATATTTTCCCGGCCCACCCCAGCAATCCACGTTTTCTGGGGTCCGATGCGCAAAATCGTTAGGATCGGGTCAAATATTCCTTGCAAGAAATAAGCCGAACCAAACTACAATCCGCCTCGCACTCACTCTATAATTTGTTCGGGGTTAAACGAAGTCCGATATCTCACGATTGCCAAAATCATGGCCAGCGTTGGTAACAACTGGAACCCGCTCATTTTGTCACTGTGTACGATAGCAGTCGTCTTCGGGTTCCCGGTTCTTGGACAAGCGACACCTGTGCAAGAAGACAGCACCCCGCAGGGGAAGCCTCTCCACCATTTGATCGAGCAACTCGCGGATGAGGACTTTGCCACGCGCCAAGCAGCGGAATCTCGCCTGCTGGACCAAGGAATAACGGTACTCCCCCAGCTTAAAATTCAAAGGCAAGCAACCGACCAAGAATTACGGCTACGGATCCACCGTATCATCGAGATGATTCGCCTTCGGGAAATGGACGACGCCGTAGTCGCATTTCTAAAGGGGCAAGCCTCGTTACCGGGTTGGGACACCTATTCGGCAGGCACTGGTGACGATGACCTTCAACGAGAAGCATTTGTCAAACTCTACCGCCAGAGAAAAGCTACCCTTGATCGCCATCAAAACGACGAAGATCAAATTGGTCTACTGAAAGAGCTGTTGGAAGAATTTTCGGATCGTGAAGTGCGACGCCCCGCCTTTGATGACAGCCTGCTGACCTGTCTTTCCATGCAACTTTCCAAGACCTTACCCAAAGTTGATGCTCAAGCCGAACTTCCTTTAATTCGCTCGACACTTACCAAATACTTCACACAAGCAGCGTTTGGTGAAATGGTAAGCGACAGCAACCGACTTAAGAACTTGCACCGCGAAGCCGTGATTCAATGGATCCAATTGCCTGACCCTGAAATTAGCGAAATGGTTCTTCGCGTAACCCTCGCCCAAACATTGAAGATTCCGGAGGGACTGGCAGTTGCATTGGAATACTTGAAACGACCGGAAGCAGGCCAAAGTAGATCCATCGATTATGCGTTGAAATTGGTAGCCCATTACGGCGATGAATCTCATATTCCGTTGCTCGAAACCCACCTGGACAACACACTCGTTTTGTACAACTCCAGGTTCGTGGAAGAGAATGAAGGACGAACCTCCGTTTACAAGGCGCAAGCAAAAGATCAGGCGCTGGCAACGATTCTCCATTTGGCGGGGCTCAAGTATCGAGACTTTGGCTTAAATCTCCGCAAAGAATCATTCCAAGGACAACCCTTGCCCAGTCGCCATTCCGGTTTTTTGAATTCCGAAAATCGAGAGGCCGCGCATAAAAAATGGCGTGACTTCCGCCGCACAGCTAACTCCAAGAATCCCCACTGAAAAATGCCCAAAAGCGAACCCTGCTGAAAACACACCGAACTGAAAGCATGGATTACACAGATATGCCATCGTAGTGAGTCTACAAAAGCATGTCTCCTTAACACCGACTTAGCCTGACCCTTGCCGAAATGGAGATATCTCCCGCCTGATTTAAACATCCTCCCCAAAACTGCACGAACGCCATACGCAATTGCGTTCGAATTGCCCGATAGGCCAGATAATGAACAAGAAAAATTCTATCCCCACCCAGCCTGTTTACCGATGCGAATGGCGGGACGTCGTCGCCTTAAATTTCGATGTGGATCCGCGTATTTTGCAATCTTCTCTACCGCAAGGCACTCGGATCGTGAGCTACAACGATCACACGCTGATCACTTTGATGGTTAAGAACATTAGAGAGTTTCGGCCTTGGAAAAGAAAACTTGTGCTCTTCCGTTCCATTGATGAAATCGACCTAAGAACCTACATCTCCTGGGAACAGGATGGGCAAATCCGGCAGGGCCACTTCAAGCTCGTAAACCTCGTGTCTAGCAAAACTGCTTCTCGTGTCCTGCGTTTCCTTACGGGTCAGCAATCCGAGGTAGCGCAAATCAAAAGAGAGACTAAAAACCTGCAAAATGTCCGCCGAGATGCGTTGCCCACCGCGGAATTTCGTTGGAAATTCAAAGATGAGGAAAACCATTTCCGCGTCTCGGCAAGATCGACCGCCACCAAAAGCAAGCCTGACTCGAAAGAGCAATTCGTGCTTCGCCAAGAGCATCGATTCATCCAACGCAACAATGGAATCTTTTGCCAACCAATTCGCCAAGCTCCTTGGCCAGTCTGGAATGCCTCTTCCGGTTCGTTCCATGTCAATCTGAGTCATTTTGTGGATAAAGAGTTACGCAAATATTTGAAAAAGCCAAAATTCGTCCTGCTTTCCCAAGGCGGAGAGGTGACCGTTTCCAAGGGCATTAAAGTCAGTTGATCGGCGGATATCTCCGAGCCTCCGCATTCCCAGCCGGCATTACAAAGCCTATAATTTGGCACACATCGCGATAACGATTCGCGCCTTCACGGTATACCTTTCGATTTTTCATTAGGGTCCCCATGAGACTTCCTTCATTCGACTGCATCCGCATAACGTTAACGCTGCTAATCCTGTCGCTATTCGCAGGATTGGGTTACGCCCAAGAGGGCGAAAAAACCGATTCCAAGAAATCTAAGCAGGCGGATGCAACCGTCGATCAGCCCCAGATTAATCGGTTTATGCGAATTCGCCGTAATGCGAAAAAGGAACCGGTCGGAATGGAGACTTCCGTTACTCGGTACGTCACCAAGAATGCCGATGGCAAGAAAGTCACAGTCGATTTGATCGGCGTTGTGCACATCGGAGAAGAAAAGTACTACGAAGATCTAAACGAATTATTCACCCAATACGACGCTTTGCTTTATGAACTAGTGGCCCCCGAAGGTACCGTTGTTCCCAAAGGTGGCGGCGAGAGGGGATTCAATGCTATCTCGGGGATCCAACAAGGCATGCAGAGTGTGCTCGGTTTAGAATTTCAACTGGAACACATTGATTACACGGTTCCCAATTTCGTCCACGCCGATATGACCCCAGAGGAATTTTCTGCCAGCATGGAACAGAATGAAGAATCCATCTTCAAAATGGCATTAAAGGCGATGGGACAAGGCATGGCTCGGCAGAGCAAGGCTCAAGCAAACGGAAGTGCCTCGAGCGAAACTGATCTGTTGATGGCCATGCTTGGAAATGACAAAGGTAAGATTCGAGAGGTCATGGCCGAACAGATGCTAGACCTAGAATCTGGAATGGTGATTTTCCAAGGTAAAGATGGCTCGACCATTATCGACCATCGAAACACGAAGGCGTTTGATGTGTTGCGGAAGCAGATCGATTCAGGGAAAACCCGCATCGGCGTCTTTTACGGTGCCGGTCACTTACCGGATATGGACCAAAGACTATTAAAGAGTTTTGGTATGAAGCGGGGGGGGCAAGTTTGGCTTGAAGCTTGGGATTTAGACGAAAAGTAAATCAGCAGCGGCTCGACCACGCACAAAGAACATTCCCCTAAGTCCAAGTTTCCTGCACGTTGGAGGTGACTTGGATTTGGTCGACCAATTCCAGCACCCCGGCAACTCGCAGGCAACAATTAAGGGCAACTTGCCTTTCGTGATAATTCTTGACTTGGCCGGTGATCGTCACGACCCCCTGCTGCACGGAGACATGCAAACCGCGGAAAGCGGGAAAGTGCTTACTCTCGAGGTATGACTCAACTCTCCAAAGCACGTCTTCGTCGCCGAATCCAATTCGATTTTCTGTCATTTGCATCGTCAATCCTTTTCCTCTAAGAGAATCCTCTCTAACGGTCCGCGGTCGCTTGCGGCCATCTCTCTTACGTACCAATTTGGCGACGGTTCATTCACGCTCACCATCGCTCAGGGCTCAAGACGCTTGGAAATCGCCTCGCTACCCGGCACCCATCTCGACATCCCTGCCGATTTCCTCGGGCAAGATTGTATCGCGACCACCAATTTTGTGGCCAATAATTCTGATGTGCCATCATTTTTTATCAGTGCAAGCATTTTCCAACGAAAGAAATTTTAGAATCGACTTTGTTATTTA
Organism: Planctomycetaceae bacterium; assembly: GCA_024232675.1. Lineage (GTDB taxonomy): Bacteria > Planctomycetota > Planctomycetia > Pirellulales > Pirellulaceae > CAJQPP01. The sequence goes on along the minus strand of JAAEPL010000091.1, from coordinate 11,130 downwards.
TTAAGAACAATTGGTATTGCAAAAAAAAAGTTGTTCGACGTGCACAAATCTCATGTTTACAGATTGTGTAGGGGTTTCCATACTTTGCCTTCCTGATGAATTATCAGGGGCGATGTTTTCAGGTTGTTTTCGAATCCCCGACATTGCGTTGCTCAGGAAGTACCCAACGCGACTCGAAACTCAACCAACCAAAATACCAAGACGGAGTTGGCAAGAATGGTGCGTTTTTCGATCAGCGAGTTTTCTACGTATCGTTGGTCACTAGAGCAGGAAGTCAAAGAACTTTCTCGACGAGGCATTCAAAACATCGGAGTTTGGAGAGCCAAGTACTCCGATTACGATCCCGACTACGCAGCGGATCTTCTCTACTTAAACGATCTACGTGTTTCCAGCCTTTCTTGGGCTGGAGGCTTTACCGGCAGTTGCGGTATGTCCCACGAACAAGCCATCGATGATGGGATCCAGGCGATACGCACCGCCGCAAAAATGGGTGCCGAATGCCTTATTGTTCATCCCGGTAATCGAAACAATCACACACGACGCCACAGTCGCCGACTCTTCTCGCAAGCGATTGAGCGAATGCTACCAGCCGCAGCTGATTTTGGCGTCACCCTGGCTCTGGAAGTCATGAGTCGGCAACAGGCTCATTCTTGGACGGTATTTGATTCTGAAGAAGAGGCACTCAATTTTGCCTGCGACTATTTACCGCAAGAACTGGGCATCGTGCTCGACCTGTTTCATGTTGGCAACAATTCTCAAATTTTCGAGAAGATACCCGAAGTACTTCCTCGGATCGCTTTAGTACAGCTATCTGATCAGCGGGAACATCTGTCAGCCGCTTGCCGCTGTCGTCCTGGTACCGGGGTGATCCCGATTCAAAAGTGGTTCAATCGCTTGGAAGACAACGGCTACCGGGGCCTGTACGAAGTTGAAGTTTTCGGGCCTTTATTTGGGTCCCTGCGTTACCGCCAGTTACTGGACGATTCGGCCGAGTGTTTTCGCCAACTTAAATCGAGAAACTTAAAGTACCGCAGCACTTCAGCCACCTAAGACGAGGCCTGAAACGGTAAAGGTTGCCAGCGATCAACGATGGGTTGTCAGTGCTCACTGCCAAAGCGAGGCACCCACGTCCCTCTGTTATTTCTGCTGCGAGATATCGAGGCACCAGATTTTTGATTTCCCGCGAACATAAAGGTAACCGTGGGAAATGATGGGACTGGCCCAACAGGGATAGAGCAAACGCAAACCCTCAACGTCCATTTCGGTGCTTACCTGGAATGCATTTGGATCCGGCTTAAACGCGAAAAGTCTTCCATTCTCACAGAGGCAAATCAGCTGACCATCGACCAAAGTCAAGCTGCTTCGCGTCAAACCAGGTTCTTCCCACATCACTTGACCGTCAGACATCCGCACGCATCTCAGCATCGCCCGCGACTGTTTTTCTCCCGAACTTGCATAAGCATAGCCATCCACCACGATCGGCGTATTCCAGTGGCAGGCCAGAGATTGATCCCGACCTCCCTGGTCCGCCCAGACGGCTTTGGGAAGACCATTTTGTACATCTAACAATGCGCCGCCAGGTCCATACGACTCCGTGATCAGCACTGTGTTACCCGTAACAACTGGTGTGCTGGCGTTTACGCTTTCAAACTTCCGAGCTCGGAAGGGGTACTGAAAACCGACCTCCCCGCTGTCAGGATCAAAGGAAGCCAAGCCGGACCTCAGGAATGCCAAGCCGGTTGCCTTGCCATTTAGTTCTGCAATCACAGGAGACGCATAACTGGCCAAGTCGTTAATGGAGGCGTAGCGAACTTCCCCGGTAAATTTATCGAAGGCGACGATGCCATTTCCATCCGGCTTGACTTCCGCCAAGCGCCCAAACGGAACTGCTTGCGACTCAGCAGGGCTTCCGCCCACCATGGTGATCAATAGATCTTTGTGAACCAACGGCGTGCTGCCTGCTCCAAAAAAGTTTTGAATAACACCAAACTTCTCGGCAGTGTCACAACGCCAAATTTCTTTCCCTGTTTCCGCATTTACGCAATACAGCATCCCCTCGACACCGTGAAAATAAACCCGCTTGCCATCCACCACGGGGGAGCCCCGAGGGCCTCCATCAAAACCGTACATGTCAGTGTATTCGGTGGGATAATTGAATTCCCAGAGCAACGCTCCTGTCTCGGCATGGAAGGCTCTCAGGCGGGCCTCGTCTGCCACGCGATCGAAATGGAAATAACGCCCATTGGCAACCACGCCACTACCATATCCCTCGCCAATTCGCTGGCTCCAAACCACTTGCGGTGGACGCTCCCCCCAATCGAATCGCAAGCCAGTCTCGGCCGATTTGCCGTTTCGCTCGGGCCCCAAAAAAGACGGCCAATCCAATCCGCTTCGACTCCATAGACTTTCCGTTTGCTCGGAAGATTTCGACAAATCCGTTTCTTGAGCGATTCCGTTATTTGACACCCCGCACCCTGAGGTAACTAACATGATATAAAGACAGCCGAAGCAAAATCGGTAACTCATATAAATCTCCCAGGGGAATTATCCCAGGTGCCGACCTCAGCCTGTCTGCGATGCGGCACATTTTCGAGGTTTTTCTCTCAATCCAAATCAGACAGTCTGATGTTACAAGTCAATTCAAAAATCTCAATTCCCTTGCGTGAGATAAAGTTTACGTTCACCCGTTCCAGCGGGCCCGGAGGACAGAACGTAAACAAAGTAAACACGCGAGTGCAGCTGCGTTGGAACGTTACCAAAACGGAACATTTACCTCCGGCGGTGAAAGCACGTTTCCTTAAAAAGTACCAACGCCGGATCACAGGGCAGGGCGAGATTATTTTGGCCAGCCAGAGATTCCGCGATCAGGGACGAAACGTGGCCGATGCCCTGAATAAATTGCGGGAGATGATATTATCGATCGCGACGCCGCCAAAAATACGCAAAACAGTCAAAGTCTCAAGGCGAGCCAAGCAACGGAGACTGAACAACAAGAAAAAACATTCAGAAAAAAAACAGCAACGCCGTCGCATTGACGAATAGCGGTTTGTGGCGGATCGCACTGTTTTTGCGACCGCATGAAGGTCAAATCATAAAAAAAACCAAGGCCCAAGCCAAGATTTCACCCGTGACAACGAATCCCTCCATGTGGTTTCCGGTTTTTTTAGATTCGAGTCACAGTATGTTCGCAAAAAGGACCTGGTTCCTACCCTCCACTCAGGTGGTTCTGCCCCTACCGAAATCCCCCCAAGGCTGGATATTTTATTGCGTCGGCGTTTTCGCCATTCTAGGTCCCACCGTCCTGCTGACGTTCCGCTCCCAAGTCCTACCGGAGGCCTTGGTCTGGTTTACCCTTTCGGCAGCCGCTTTTTTGCTGGAAATACTCTCCGTTCGACGTGACATTATCAAAACGGAAGCCCGCCGCAACCTTTACCACATCACAGACATAACCCAACCTGACGAATAAGAAACGCAACGGCAGTGGCAGCCTCTCAACGACCACTTCCCCAACGCTCCAAAAAATCAGCTGACTCGGCGAGATACCGACTAGGGGGCGAAAAAGCACGTTTTGATTCCCGACTGGGCGACAGCGGGGGCCATGTGTTAAATTGTGGGTCTTCGATCACAACCTTCATTTTCAGCCGCTGTATCTCGATGTCGGAATCGGACGGAATAGACCATATCTTGGAAGAGTGGGATTTTGACCCGCTGGGCTCCAACGTGCGCGAAATCATGGTGGGTGACCGCCATGTGTTACAAATGCGAATCGATATGGGGCTGTTGCAATTGGAAACGGACGGCCGCCCAGACGGTTCCAAGCCCCACGAGAAAGCTACTTACCTGGAACATTTGCGGTCGGTTGCGGTAAGTGAACCCACCTTTGCGCTAAATGATGAGCAATGCATTGAGGTGGATCGGGAGTTTGTGCAATTTTATCATCGCCGTGTCTGCTGGCTGCAACTGAAACACTTCGACTTGGCCGTTCGCGACGCTGATCACACGCTAACTCTGATGGATTTTTGCAAAGAGCACTCGCCCAGCGAACAGTGGACGCTCTCCCACGAACAGTATCGTCCTTTCGTACTGTATCATCGGACCCAAGCGGCGGCGCTCGACAAACTGCATGGCGACAATGGACCCGAACTGGCAATTGAGGAAGTCAATCGTGGATTAAAATCCATGCAAGATCTATTCGCAGCCTATGAAGCCGAAGACCAGTTCGATCAAGATGAACTCGTTCAACGCCTCGATGAGTTTCGCGAGAATCTGCGAGATCGCTACGAAGTCGGCAAGACCCTCAAGGAACGTTTAGCTGATGCGATTTCGGAAGAGCAATACGAACTAGCTGCCGAACTTAGGGATCGTCTCAGCAAACGCGACACCATGTAATGCAGGCGGCGGACGGACGTTTGTCCACTGCTAGCGATTTTTTCTGCCCTCGCAAGTTGTTTTCACGAAACCGTTTCTGAAAATCGGCGGTAATATCTAGTGAAAAGTCATGTGTGACTGCGAAAATGATTGAAGTCGGTACACACTCGTCCCTCCCCAGGGACCAAACATCTCATCAAAGGAGTGTCTAATCATGTTGGTTCTATCAAGAAAAAAAGACGAGCAAATTGTCGTCGGTGACAATGTCAAAATTAAGATCTTACAAATTCGCGGGAACACAGTCCGCATCGGTATCGAAGCACCTGGAGAAATTTCAGTGATGCGTGGCGAATTGGTAAAAGAATTTGATTCCATTGAAACCGACTCAAATTGCACGATCGAATTCAGGAATAATGATACCAACGTGATACCAAGCAGTCCGCGTTTGCGAGTGGTAACCCAGAATGAGCCAAGCAAATCCAGTCCCAAGACCCAGGACCTCGGTACTCATCGATTGCAGAAACTAATCGAGAAAATGACTGGCCAAAGCTAAGTCTGAGATACTTTCCGCACCAGAGCTCGCTGCGTTTCGCAACGAGCTTTTTTTTGGCTTGGCCGACATCGACGGCGGGCCAATAGCGATTTTCTCTCGCCAACCGCCCCGCTTAAGTTCTCAATCTACCTTGCCACCGCTTTTAACTTCGTCGTATTTCACAGGTCGAATGATGGGTGGCAAATCCTGATGCGTCTGATAATCGACACCGTAGAGTTCAAGTAGATGCTCCATCAGGACGCGACGAACTTCCAAGATCGCCCGTGGGTGCTGATGAATGAGCGAGTGTTCTTCCTCGATGGTTATTTCAGAGACGGAAAGCGGAAAATGAGCGCTGGCAACCGTGACGACGCCATCCGTTGGTTCGCTGCTGTTAGAAAATAACGCGCTTACGCCACTCGATTCATGTACCCCAATCACGTTGTGATAGCGAACTCTTGGGTTCGGTTGAGTGACCGCCAGAGCACGAAACATGGGTGAGTCTGGCGCGAGTGATTCGGTGCTGGTGGTAATATCTAAGACATTCGAATTAAATATGCCCTGATCTTTTTTGGTCATCGACTCAAGCTCATTCGTAAGGTAGCTGGGCAATGAAAATAATTTTTCACTAACCCACCTGGTAAATGAGTTGGAAACGCTGCTCCCCCGATGAGGCGTGCCTATCGTCACTACACGAGTAACGTTGGGATTGGCATCAAAGAACACGGTTTCCTGGATGCGTTTTCTGGTGTCATCCGAGCTTTCCATTTCAGAAAACTTGGCATCACTTAGAGCATTCCAGATATGGTCTTCACTATCAATGGTTTGCAAGCGAGAAATCAAACCACCCATGCTATGGCCCACGAGGACCATTTCACTGAGCGAACGTGATTCATTCTGTGGATCCAGTGACTGAGTAGCATCTGCCAAGTCTTCCCGCATTTGCCGGGCGCTGTACCAGAATGGCTGGCCACTGGGGTAAAGATAAAACCAGAACTGGTAATTATCACGAATGGATTTATCTGCGCGCAGATCGTTGAACATCTCTGTCCAAGTCATGGGACTGGACCAAAACCCATGCACCATAACAACGGGGATCTTGCTGGGATCGTAAGGTTCCAGCATATAAAGCCCGCCAAATTTTTGTGCGAAATCACCTTTCAGCAAAGCGGCCGTGGCAAACCACCGGGTATCCAAAAGTGGGTTATCGAGATAGTAGGCCAGAGGCGTCGTGATATCACTTTCCAGAGGGGCAACCCGGTCATTGACCGCGACATGGGTACGCTCCAGTGGATCCAACAATTGAATTTCAAATTCCTCGGTAGGCTGTCTTAAATCTGGTCTCACGGAGGTTTTCACAAAGGCCGTCAGAGGCACCGAAATCCCCTCTGGATAAAACTGCTTGCTTGCAGCATTAATCTCTTCATGTTTTCTCAGAGCGATAAGAGGCACCCCTAAACCATGGGTGACATGCACATTTCGCAGTCCTTCGGTACTGTAATCCGAGACGAATTCAAAACGCTCAAATTCGCTGCCTGCCCAACGCCCCTCGGCTTTAATGGTGATGTTGAGAGGGCGACCATCCAAAGACGTGGCCTGTAGAACACCCTGTGGTCGCAGCGCTTTGCGTTCACAAATAATTCTCAAGATGCCTTCTAGAGACCGATTGTAAATATCGCAAACTTCCCGAAAAACAGGATCGTAGATATTTCGCTGAGCATCAAATTCACTGTCAAAAAGGTATTGGTAACTGGCATTTACTGCAGTGGCGTACATTTGTCCCGCGTATCGCTCATCACCTTTCAATTTCCCATGCTGGCCCTGCAATAAACAGAGTTCCGCTAATGCGTGCAAGCTTTCTAGATCAGGCTGTGAGTTTGTCGAGGCGTGCAAATCCACAAGGAATTCTTTGGGGTTTTTCGTGTAACCCGCCTCCAATGCGTAAGTTCGCATAAACAGCTTGGTTCTTTCTCCAGGCTGCTCTTCTCCATACCCCACCCATGCGGACCAAGTATTCTTGGAATGCTCTAGGTGATTTTCTTGTTTGCGTTTCACCCGTGCACGAGAGGAACCGATCGAGGTAATTTGAGCTACGCGGCGCACGGTTTTTGTATTCCACGTACAGCCTGCAAACAGGCCCAACGCCATCATTGCAGCGGCAAGACCGATCGAGAAAGCTTTCGGATTTCGGCAGAGACGATTCAACGTGGTTTACCAGTCATGGCGCAGCGGTAGCGAGATTCGACCGATGGTCTATTACGCCAATTGCAAATGCCTCGTCAATTGCATTCTTTACATCGCTGGCTGAAAATTCGACTGCTATCAGTTAAACTCAGGCTTTCCCGGTAATTGATTGCGTAAGGCATTTCCCCTTGAACGACTCCAGTTCATCAAAATTCGCTCACCTAGCCCTGCAGGGCGGTAATAAATCCGTAGCTGGCGAAATTCCTTGCTGGCCACCGCAATGGCCCAGTGTCTTGGAAGCAATACAGAGGACTTGGTCGGATGGCAGCTGGGGCCAATACCACGGCAAAACGGTGCAGGAGTTTGCTCACACCTTTGCCGAATATCTTGGCGTCAAGCATGTTTGGCCCTGTTCCTCTGGCACAGTCGCAGTTGAACTCGCGCTCCGAGGCCTCGGCGTGAACGCCACTCACGAAGTTATTTTGGCCGGCTATGATTTCCCCGGAAATTTTCGTGCGATTGAGGCAATTGGTGCACGGCCCGTACTGATCGATGTACGCAAAAACGGATTCGTATTGGACGAAGCGCAACTGGATGCAGCTTTAAACGAAAAAACCAAAGCGGTGATTGCCTCCCATTTGCACGGCCAACTCGCGAACATTGAGGAAATCAAAAGACGCTTGCAAAATCGCGGTGTCAGTGTGCTGGAAGACGCATGCCAAGTCCCCGGCGCGAAACTCGCCTCTCGCCCCGCGGGGACTGTGGGAGATGTCGGGACATTCAGCTTTGGCGGCAGCAAGCTTATGACATGTGGCCGAGGCGGCGCGATCGTAACAGATTGTGATGCCTCCCTGCAGCGGATACGCATTGCCGCAGAACGCGGCAACGATGCCTTTCCGCTTAGCGCTCTACAAGCTGCTGCCCTTACACCGCAATTGGATACTTTGGATGACCGACACGCGCAACGCCTTAGAGCTGCCAAAAGGTTGCGAGAGGCTCTGTCCGATTCTCGTATTTTTCGACCGCTAGACGATGTTTGGGATGATGCCGATTCACCGGCCTTCTTCAAGTTTGCAATACAAATCCCCGGTCATCACGATCGCGAGTATCTCTTGCAAGCCTTGACCGCCGAAGGCGCGCCGGTCTTCACCGGATTCCGTGGCTTTGGGAAACGTTCCAAACGTCGCTGCGAACAAGTGGGTCCACTTGCCAACGCGAACATAGCTGCTCAAAACACGATCCTCCTACACCACCCGTTTCTACTTGGGGGTGAGGCTCTGGTGGACCAGATTGGCGAAGCCTTTCAAAAAATCGACGCCTGCTTTGAATGATCGATAATACATGGCAGGTGCAAGCGAGAGACGACTCCCGATTCGCCAAAGCACAGGGGCACACAAACCAGAAGCGGCAAGGCCTATTCGTCGGCGGTGATGAGCGAAATCCGTAATAAAGAAATTAACAGCACCAATGCTCAATCATTTTGGTGTACATCTCACTGCCCAAAGTGAGCTGCTCAATTGCGATCCACTCATCGCGTGTGTGTGCCTGAGCAATATTACCAGGGCCGAAGACTATTAAATTTTCCAGCTCGCTCAACACTCCTCCATCGGTACCAAAGCAAACGGTGCGTGCAGCACTGCGGTGAGCCAAGCCCAATGAATCTTGCACGAATGGGTTATCGCTGTCAGTAAATAAAACGCTGCCCATATCGACGATTTCAACTTCCAAGCCTTGCTGTTCGCCAGTGGCACGTACCCGATCGAGAAGAGGGCTGATATCAACACCTGGAACGGGACGTGTATAGATCACAACGGTCGTGCTCGGCGAGGTAATATTCGCAGCATCGTTGGAGTCATTAATCACGATGTTCCAAGATATGCTGGGAGGGTCGAACATCGTGTTCTGCCATTTTGCATCGCCCTCCACTTCGTCGTGAATGCGCTTCATTTCTGCCAGGAAGGGAATCATCGCCAAGTTCGCATTCTTACCCAAAGAAGTGCTGGAATGGGCGGCCTTTCCCTTGGAAGTTGCGGTAATGATACACATCCCTTTGTGGGCATGAACGACTTCCAGTTGCGTCGGCTCTCCGATCACGCCTCTTGTTTGGGTCTCCACCATTTCACGATAGGTCGCACTCTCTTCGACGACCTTTCGCGCTCCGTGGAATCCCACTTCTTCATCCGCCGTGAATACCATGTATAGCGGTTGCTGGAGGTCGTCGGAATGAAATCGTTGTGAGGCCGTCAGCATGCAGGCTATCGAGCCCTTCATGTCGCAACTGCCTCTGCCGTAGAGTCGCTCTTTTGAGATCGCAGCTTCAAAGGGACCGTATTTGTTTGAAAACCAGTCTTCTGCGGGGACAGTGTCGGTGTGAGCAAAAAAGGCAAGCCCTCCTTCACCACGGCCTTTTTTGGCGATTAAGTTAACCTTACGAACTCGGTTAGCGTCCCGGTACTCGACCTTCTCAACCTCAAATCCGTGTTTCACAAGTTTCATTTGCAGATATTTCGAAATCACTCGATTGGTCAAATGACTGGTTGATTCGAATCCAATCAACCGCTTGGCGTAACGCAGAGTTTTCATGATAGGAATGGTAGGCAAGAAATGCTGAAAATTCGGTTTACGGTCTCAGGCTTATTCGGTTTTCCGAGATAACCCGCTTTCCGGTCGACGGGGCGAGGTCACGATTTATACTGATACAATAAGTGAAGCCTGCATTGGCCACAAGCTTTTGATAAACAAGTGCTTCCGCCATCGAATGCCAGATATCCCGTCGTTTCCATTGCCCTTTGACCTAACTGCTAACTGACTTACCGCACTATGGGCTCCCATCAATTTGCCGGCCAATCCCTTCTGCTCGTGACAGGCCGCTTGGCGGAACCTGCGCTGCGGCGGATGCTGCCGCAATGGCAACAACAATTTGATGTTCGATTGTCGTTACAAGTCATGCCAATCACCGTGGCTGCTTTGATGTCTCCACAATGGTTAGCCAAGCATTTAGAAATCCCGGAAGATTGCGATGCCATCATTTTGCCCGGTTATTGTGCTGGCGACCTAAGGCCTTTGCAAGAACTCACGGATTTACCTATTCACCTGGGGCCTCGTGACGTGCGTCAGTTGGCAGAATTTTTCGGCGGTAAACTCGATCCGCCATCTTTAGATTCGTACAGCATCGACATTATCGCAGAGATCAATCATGCACCCCGTCTGGCAATAGATGATTTAATTTTCCAAGCCGAGTCGTTGAAAAACGACGGGGCCAACGTGATTGACATTGGCTGCGAACCGGGCACGGTTTGGCAGGAAGTCGGTACCGTAGTTCGTGAATTAGTCGATCGAGGTTTACGGATTTCCATCGACAGCTTGAATCCGCAAGAGATCGCCCCAGCGGTCGAGAACGGAGCTTCATTGGTCCTCAGCGTAAATTCGAGCAACCGCCGCGCGGCACTCGATTGGGGATGCGAGGTCGTGGTGATTCCCGATAACCCAGCCGATTGGTTGCAAATATCCGAGACCGTCGAATTCCTCGCCGCCCAAGACGTGCCCTTGCGCATCGATCCGATACTCGAACCCATTGGGTTCGGTTTTGCCGCCAGCTTAGCTCGCTATATGGAGGCCAGAAAAACGTGGCCCACTGCCGAGATAATGATGGGTATCGGAAACCTCACGGAATTGAGCGATGTCGACTCAAGTGGCATCAATTTTCTGCTGTTGGCGATTTGTGAGGAGTTATCGATTCGCAGTATCCTCACAACTCAGGTCATCAATTGGGCCCGCAGCAGTGTCAAGGAATGCGATATTGCGCGGCGCATGGTGCACTTGGCAGTGCAACAGAAAGTTCCCCCGAAAAACATGATCTCCGATTTGGTCTGCTTGCGAGATCCTAAAATTCGGTCAATCAATGAGGCCGATCTTCAGGCACTCGCGGAAAGCATCCGAGATAACAATTATCGTATTCTTGCGGAATCCAGACATGTTAGCGAATCTGGTGAACGGTTAATTCACCTGTTGGGGGGTGGGCAACACTGGCGTCACGAAGACGCTTT
>JAAEPL010000090.1 GCA_024232675.1 Planctomycetaceae bacterium | reverse complement strand
GGCTTACACCGACCGCATCACCCAAGTCGTTGGTGACTTGGCAAGTGCTGGGCTGGAAGTAACGCATCCCCTGCTGGAAGAACATGCGGAAAAAAAATCGGGGGCCCTTTTGGTGCTGACCGCAAACCGTGGGTTGTGCGGCGGCTACAACGGAAATGTAATCCGTATGGGTACCAAGCGTCGCAAAGAAATGATGAGTGAGATCCCACAGATTTCACTCGATGTTTCTGGCAAGCGAGGCATCTCAGGTTTCAAGTTCCGCGAAATTGAAATGAACGAGCAGTTCCTGCAGTTCGACGATCAGCCGGCCTACCAAGATGTCGAGCAGATCGCGAACGTGTATCTTCAACGGTACATCGCTGGTGAATTGGATCGTTTGGATGTGGTCTACACCCAATTCCATTCCATTGCCCGCCAAACCGCTGTGGTTGAAACACTACTGCCCATGGGAACACTGGATGGCACGCCGGATGAAAAGCCAGGCGATAAAAAGCAATCGGAATCAGTTTACGAATTCGAACCCTCAGCCGAGAGTATTCTCGAAGAGGTCGTTCCCACCAGCTTCAAGGTCAAGCTGTTCAAGTGTTTTTTGGATGCGGCAGTCAGTGAACAGATCGCCCGCATGGTCGCCATGAAAAGCGCTACAGAAAACGCTAACGAGATGATTAAGAGCCTCTCGATGACCTACAACCGAGCTCGACAATCAAAGATTACGGGCGAGATCATGGAAGTGATTGGCGGAGTGGAGGCCCTGGAAGGGTAATTCGACAAAAGCCGGAAGACGCCTGTATGGGTAACTTCCCCACACTCCTTAATAGACACAAGCAACTCAAAACCTTAATTCGATAAAGTAGAAACATGGCAAACACTGGTCACGTCACACAGGTCATCGGCTCGACCTTCGATGCCGAATTTCCGGAAGATAGTCTGCCCTCCATTTACAACGCCGTTACCGTTGAAGTGAAAGAAGGCGAAGGCACTCGTATCCTGACGGGTGAAATTTCAAAACAACTTGGAGGCGGCCGCGTCCGTTGTGTTGCTCTGGGTAGCACCGAGGGTATGGTTCGCGGACAAACTTGTGTCGATACAGGTAAACCTGTTTCGGTGCCTGTAGGAAAAGCAACGCTAGGTCGCGTCTTCAACATGCTCGGTGAGCCTGTGGATGGCCGCGGTGATGTTGCCGCCGAAGAAATTCGCCCCATTCACCGTTCCGCTCCCAAAGTGGAAGAGCTCTCGACCAATACCGAGATATTTCCCACCGGGATTAAGGTGATCGATCTGCTAACCCCATTTGTTCGTGGTGGTAAAGCCGGACTGTTTGGTGGAGCAGGTTTGGGGAAAACGGTTATTCTCACAGAGCTGATTGCTCGTATCGCCAGTTCCCACGGTGGTTACTCCGTATTCGCCGGTGTCGGTGAAAGAACTCGCGAAGGCACCGACCTGTGGAACGAAATGCAAGAAGCCAAGATCGGCGATACCGGGAAATCGGTTATCGAACAGACCTGCATGGTGTTCGGCCAAATGAACGAGCCACCCGGGTCGCGTCTTCGCGTCGCACTATCCGCGTTGACCATGGCTGAGTACTTCCGTGACTCAACGGGTGCCGACACCTTGTTGTTTGTCGACAACATTTTCCGCTTTTCGCAAGCGGGATCGGAAGTATCCGCTTTGCTGGGACGTATGCCATCTGCGGTGGGTTACCAACCCACTCTGGCAACCGAAATGGGTGCTTTGCAAGAACGAATTGCTTCGACCAACAAGGGTGCGATTACCTCGGTACAGGCGGTTTACGTGCCTGCGGATGACCCGACTGACCCCGCACCGGCGACGGCGTTTGGTCAGCTGGATGCGTTTATCTACCTGGAACGATCGATCTCCGAGAAAGGGATTTATCCTGCGGTGGATCCACTGGCTTCTTCTTCCCGTATTTTGGATCCCCAGTACGTAGGTGAACGCCATTACACGATCGCTCGTCGCGTGCAAACCACGCTGCAGAGATACCGTGAACTTCAGGACATCATTGCGATTCTCGGTGTCGACGAACTGGCGGAAGAGGACAAGTTGGTCGTGCATCGTGCTCGACGTATTGAGCGGTTCCTTTCCCAACCATTCTTCGTCGCCGAAGTCTTTACCGGTAAAAAGGGTGAGGACACGACAATCGAAGATACGATCCGTAGTTTCGAAGAAATCTGCGACGGCAAATGGGATCACTTGCCCGAACAAGCCTTCATGTACGTTGGTGCCGTTGAACAAGCCGAAGAACAAGCCAAACAGATGGCAGCCAAGGCGTAAGCTTCTTTCAGTTAAGGCACTCACCGGGACATCGTTCCGGTGAGTGAATCCTTGAGTTGATATCGCCTCCTCCGATGAAACGAGACCTAGCATGCAAGTTGTCATTGTTACTCCCGAAGCCACGGCCTTAGACGTGGAAGCCGAGTTCGTATCCCTGCCGCTGATTGACGGGGAGATCGGTGTCTTGAAAGACCACGCGCCGACCATTGGTCGTTTGGGATTTGGAGAAATGCGGGTTCGTACCGGCAACGATACCGATCGCTACTTCGTCGACGGAGGGTTTGTACAAATCTCCAACGACATCGTCTCGGTGCTAACCGGCAAAGCCACTCCTTTTACTGACCTGGGAATGGACGCCGTTCGTAGCAGCCTGGCCGAAGCGGAAGCGCTTCCGCAATCCACTACAGCGGAAACCGAACTCCGACGACAATCGATCAATCGCGCCTCGGCTCAGATCAAAATGCTAGAAAAATCCTAGGCAGCCAGTCACCGCATCGGTGTTCTGGAACCTATCTCGACCATCCCCTGCCCTCTTTCTCGAGGGCTTTCGGTATCAGGCAGGCCCCCGATCTTGCATCTGAGCAGGCTCCAAAAAGGCAGCAGGACGCTGAAAAATGGATCCGCGGATAATTCTGGGGACCAATTGTTGCATTCTCTTGTCAACGCTCGATAATCGGGAGCAAGTTGTTCCATACGCTCCTTTTCCGTGGGTCAAGACGATGAGACGAATCCGCCCTTATTTCATGATGCTTACTCTGATCGCGTTCTGTATTTATTGGGCTGAACTCGCTCCGGCTCAGCAAACGCTGTCTGCGGATCGCACCGACTATGTATGTGACGCCAGTTACTGGCTGGCAACCTACCGTCCGTCTAAAACCCAATACACAGCGTCAGAGATGGTCGCGTCCGCGAATGCCTTTCTGGATTCCCTTGACGAGGCACAGAAAAAGCAACTCCTCTTCGATTTATCGAGTGACGAACGGCGGCAATGGAGCAATCTGCCCGCCATGCGCAGAAATACGGCTGGGCTGCGTTTGGGAGAATTGAATCGACAACAACTCGAGTCAGCATGCCAACTCATGGCTTCGTTATTTTCCCAACAAGGGTACGAAAAAATGCGTGGCATCATGTTGGCCGATGACCAACTCTTAAACCAAGGGCGACCACGCGACGGATTTGGTACGGAGAATTTCTATCTCTGTTTATTTGGAACTCCTTCGGCAACCCAACCATGGGCATTCCAGTTAGACGGCCACCACATTGGAGTCAACGTCTCCGTAACCGGTGATCAGGTCACCTTAGCCCCAAGTTTCATCGGTACTCAACCGCAAACTTTTCAACTTGGAAGCCAAAGCTTAAGGCCGTTGACGGGCGAAATTGACGAGTCCTACCAATTCATCAACAGCCTCAACGACGAACAAAGGATCGACGCCGTACAAGGAAAGAAACGCGGCCGAATCATCACCGGCCCGGGTCAGGACGGCGTGACGCCGCCCCTAAAAGGTCTCTCCTGTGCAAGCTTGAAGCCTGCACAAAAAGCCATCTTGCTAAGTTTAATCAGCCAGTGGGTCAACGATCTGCCTCCGCCAATGGCGAAACGACGCATGCAGGAAATTGAAAAGGAAATAGACCAGACGCGGTTCATTTGGAATGGTGAAATAGAAACCGGAAGCGATATCTCTTATCGCATCCAAGGCCCATCAATCATTATTGAATACGCCTGCCAAGATTTAGGCGGTGACCCCCAAGAACACCTCCACACAATGTATCGCAACCCTCGCGATGATTACGGCGGCCAGTTGAAATAGCTCCAGCCGAGCCGACAAACCACGTGGTCGGCATACCACTCGGCAATAATCTCGAGCTGGTCTCGAGCTCATTTTCATTCTCCAACAAGTCGATACCTGGGGTGTTTCAGGATGAAATTGCGAACCACGGCCCGCACATTCGTCGCTTTTGCAGTGACGTTGCTCGTCATAAAAAACGCCGTCGCTCAAGACGATCCAGGCCGAACTTCAGAAATCGAACGCTTGAAGTTCTTAGGAAAGCCTGTTTTGGTCAAGGACCTGAATGCCGAACCTATCCCCGATGTCGATAATGCCGCTTGGTGGTTATCTCAAGCCGCGGCGGGGCAAAAGACTCTGGTAACCGCCTCGGAGGGGGAGCTCGACCTCACCCAAAATCTCAACGAGGAGCTCATTAAAAAATTCGACTCGCTTGCTATGGGGGCGACCTATCGGCAAATTGCGAGAGCCATTTCCGCACCCACCTACGTTCCACTCATCGAGCTAACTCCTTCCAATTTCGAATCCTTCAACGACGAAGATCGAACCAAAATACGTTTATTCGCTCGCGTTCTGTACTATCGCGGCGCGGTCGAGATAGCTAAAGGGCAGCCACAAGAAGCGGCAAATACGGCCCTGCAAATCATCAAGCTGAGCCGACAGCCTAATCATTATTTCGGTCTCGTGGGTTTTCTCGTGCGCAAGGCCCTGCAGAATATGGGCACCTCCTTATTACTCAAAGCGTTGGAAACAGAAGCGATTAACGATACGGCGTTGCTAAAGACACTTCAAACAGAATTGTCGGCACTGGACAACTTGGACGATTTGGTTGAGACCATT
>JAAEPL010000089.1 GCA_024232675.1 Planctomycetaceae bacterium | reverse complement strand
ATGAAACCAGTGTGTTGTCGTCGATGCCCAATTCTTCCAATAACTCCATTAGCTGACCAACGTGGCGATCCATCCGCGTCACCATACCGGCGAAGGCAGCCACGGGATTCTGCACATCGGGGCCTTTGTACTTGCCGATTTTTTTATCGAACTGAGGCCATTGCTTACGCCACTTTAGATGGTCCTCTGCGGGTACATGCATGGCGGCATGGGGAATCGTGAAGGGTACATAAGCGAAGAATGGTCGGTCCTTGTTGTCACGCACAAATTGCAATAACTGATCGGAGATTAAATCCGCCGAATAGGTCTTCTCATCAAGCAGTACTTTTTTGTCGTTGTGCCAAAGGTGTGCTGGGTAAAACGAGTGAGCTTGACGCTGACAGTTATAGCCAAAAAAGGTGTCGAAGTGCTTGGCGGGATCACTCGTCGAACCCGGCGCACCGAGTCCCCATTTGCCAAACATACCCGTCGTGTAACCCGCCTTTTTCATGCGTAACGGCAGTGTGATTAAGTCAGCGGGTAAAGGTGCTTGTCCTTCGGGTTTCACCTCGCGGTTGCCGCGGACCAAGGCATGTCCTGTATGCAGACCCGTCATCAGTACGCAACGTGTTGGTGCACAAACGGTTGAGCCAGCGTAGTAATTGGTAAAGGTGATCCCCTCCGCCGCCAACCGATCAATGTGCGGTGTCTGGAATTTCTCTTGCCCGTAACAGGAAAGGTCACCGTACCCCAAGTCATCGGCCATGATGTAAATGATGTTGGGACGTTTTTCTTCAGCAAAGCCCGGCAGGCCAGTACTGAACAGAGTGAACAATACCAGCAGGCTTGGAATTAGTTTCATAGGGCTACCGCTTTTTAATCCGTTTGCTTCGATATTCGATCAAGGAGTTCATTTTTAATAGAAAGGGGCGACGGGAAATGTTGCGTGACGCTAGGTAAATACAGGTATGGAAATCGTGCCCTTCGACCTTGATGATAGCCGACGCGATGCGGCATCGCCAATTTGAAAGTTGGGCAAACAGGCACCATTTACCAGGCGCCTCTACGTTGCGAGCGATATCGCAAACGGGAAGGCAGTTTTTTCGGCAAATAAATTTAAGGGTTATTCACCGATCAACGTTGCGGTTTTAGCCACGCGAGAATGGTTTAAAGAAAGGCACCCATGTTTGGGCGAAAAACAGAGAAACAGAAGCTCACAGCAAAGTATGAAAAACTGCTTAAGGAAGCTTTCCAGCTATCTTCCTCCAACCGCCAGTTAAGTGACGAAAAAACCGCGGAAGCCGAACGCGTTAGGGAGCAACTCGACAAACTAGTGGATTGAGTGATTTAACATCGCTTGTAACAGGTTTGCGAAAATCACTCGGCAACCGATTCGTCATAATGCTGCCAATGAAACTGGGAACCAAGGAAAGCGGTTTTCCTCTGATGCATAAAAAAAGAGACTTGCGGAAAGCCGCAAGTCTCTTTTTTAAATTCATAACACCACTTTGCCGCTGGAAGCAATTGGGTTAACTGCGTCGCCGACGTTGAGCTATTAAACCCATTGAAACCAAGCCAAACAATGTAAAGCTGGTGGGTTCGGGAACCGCTGACAGCGTTGCGTAACTAACTTTGACATACTCGGTCGAAGTTCCACCAACCCCTCCGTATTCCCAACCGTTGGTCCCACCCTGTACGACTAATTGGAGACGATCGATCGAGAACATTCCTGTACCGTCCGTCGTCAGATCGGTCCAAACACCGGTATTGTCAATGCGTGCCCGTGCAGACCAATCGCCGGTGTCGAGATCGGTATTAAGCTGGAGGGTTAAGGCGCTGTTGGCAGTGACGACATCATTTCCACCAAACTGGTACTGAGCGGCGGTTCCCAAAACTGTCCCACTACCCGTCGAACGCCCCCGAATATCGAGTACGTTTTGTGATACTTCAAAACGCAACTGTGCTTCAGCACCGGCACTGCCGATGTTGAAACGAATTCCATTATTTGTGACTCCAGTGCTATCCGTACCGCCAAGGTTCCAATCGGCAATATTATATTCAAAGACGTGCTGTCCCGATGTCAGTGCACTTGCAAACTGCGCGGTGCGGAATGTGTTACCTGAGCCAGCATCCCATTTGAAAAAATCGGGGTCACCGATATTGAGATTGCCGTTTTGTGTT
>JAAEPL010000088.1 GCA_024232675.1 Planctomycetaceae bacterium | reverse complement strand
TGAATGCCAAAACTGCCAGGCAAGCCAATGACCCGCCAAAAATTCGCAACCAAGTCGACACTGATTTTGCTCCTGAAAACTTCTTTTATTATCAAGATCTTAATCTATCGGATTCCGAGGTGACACGTTTATCTGCCAAAACGTTCGAGGCAGGCTGTATTGATGTGTTTTGCAAAATGAAAAATCGGTGAGGATTAGCCAAATACGGCTTCGCTCGCCCCCAAATTAGATTTGGTACCAGCAGGGAATCTTCGCGCATCTCTTACGAAATGAGCGAACCCCAATGACTTAGAACAAACACAGAAAATGGGCCACCATGCGAACCGTGTTGCTTGCCAGCATCTGAGTCGTGCTGCACTCAAGATTGCGAACACGCGAAGAATGATGGAACGACCTTTGACAGATGTCTGGTGCAGGATACGACGGGCAGTTACGCGATTAAATTAGGCTTACGGCTAATCGAAACCTATCAATCAAGACGGAAGTCATGTGATCAGTCCCAGAAGCAAACGAAATGAACCCTCACCATTGCATTTGCACCCATTCGGCAAAAAATTGCGTTGCCGATCTATTTGCGCACCCCAGGAAATGGCGTGAATGGTGATTCACAGATTCATAAAGCAAGTCCATAAAAAAAGGGTTCCTAAAGAAAGGAACCCTTGAATCTAAATCCATGCTGGATGGCGCGACATGATTTTCGCGAGCATCGTATCGCCAAGAAAATTAGAAATCGGTACGGTCGCGATTGCGACGATTACGTCGGTTCGAATTTTCGGGCAGATCAAAAGCCTCGCCCTTCATGCCCGCTAATTTTTTCGTTTGCTTCTTGGAGAGCACATCCAGCATTTTTTCGTTTGCTTCGGCGCTCATTTCCATCATCTTTTCACGGATTTCGGAGCGTTCCATAGTATCTCTTAAGGCCATTAATTCTTCACGCATCTCTGCACGCAAATCCTGCATTTGGGCTTTTTGATCGTCGCTAATATCCAAAGCTTCTGAAATGACAGGATCTTGAATGGCTCGCGCTCCCATGGCTTGGACGTAAATTTCATTCAAACGAGTCATTTGATGTTCGAGCAAAATTTCTGACAGGCCGTCGATTTCCTTTTGAACCTGCTCCAAATTAGCAACCCCACCGCGGTTCCGCTGTTGACCGGCACCGCGTCTACCTTCACCGCGTTTGCCTTCGCCACGTTCGCCTTCGCCACGCTTGCCTTCGCCACGTTTGCCCTCGCCACGTTCGCCTTCACCACGTTTGCCTTCACCGCGCTTGCCTTCACCACGCTTGCCTTCACCACGTTTGCCTTCACCACGTTTGCCTTCACCACGTTTGCCTTCACCACGTTTGCCTTCGCCACGTTTGCCTTCGCCTTCGTTGCCACCCGGTCTTCTTCGCTGACCTCTCTGAGATCGCATCGCTTGTCTCATTTCGTCAAGTTGTTCTTGTTGTTCCTCAGTCAAATCCAATTCTTGTTGGACCGCGTCGGCCATAACCAAGGCTGAGCGAGATACGCGGTTGCCTTGGCCACGTTGACCTTGGGCATCGGCGGTGGACTGAAAACAGAAAAGGAAAAGGACCACTACCGACAGTAATACGTTGATTCGCATGTTTTTTCTCACTATTTGAAGGGGCGTAAATGATTTCTCAGGGCAAATTGCGCGGCTGCATCAGCGTCGTGGCAAGCTTCGCCTGTCTTTTTCACGTGATTCCCATTGAGTGAGGACTCAAAATCAGAGAATTGTTGCTGGGCGACCACCGGGGAGGTTTCCAAACGGACAGGAATCCTCAAAATAAGTGGGATTGTCCAATTCCATCAAACCCTGATTTACGAGAGCAGCCGTGGCAAACACCAGCCATCCTTGGGAAGCGTCCATGTCCGAGCAGAGATTTGACCTGATGAGGCGTATTTTAGCTGCGCCCAGCCCAATCGGACTGGAGGCTGCTATGACTCGGGGTGTAATGGAACCATGGATGCAATCCTACATGCCGGATTCGTGGAAAATTCATACGTTCAAGGGAAATGCGGGCATCGTGCTCGATTCCGCGCCCGATAACCCAGACGCTTTTTCCGTGATGGTGATTGGCCATGCGGACAAAATTCGGATGCAGGTCCGCAGCATCGGTGAGGATGGCAAGATTTGGGTTAATTCGGACTCGATGCTGCCGACGGTATTGGTTGGTCATAAGGTGAAATTATTTAGTGAAGATCCCGATCAACCTGGCGCTTGGCGTGTGATAGAAGGCGGCACCATTGAAGCGGTCGGGGCGATTCACTTTGCCGATCCCAAACTGCGGAGCGGTGATAAAGGTATTAAGACCGACATGATCTACGTGGAGTTGCAAATTCACGGAGAAAAGAAAAAGCAGCAAATTGAAGCGCTGGGTATCCGTCCCGGGGATCCCTTAATTTACGATCGCGAAATTGAACCTGGATTCTCTCCGGACACTTTCTCGGGCGCCTATCTGGATAATGGTTTGGGCTGTTTTGTGACGGGTGAAATTGGCCGTTTGGTTGCCGAATCGGGAGGGCTCGAAAATGTTCGCTACTTGGGGGCGATCGCTACTCACGAAGAAATTGGTCGATTCGGGAGTCGCGTGTTGGCGGACGCTTTCCAACCGGATGTGACGATCGCCGTGGACGTGGCTCATGATTTCGTAGCCGCACCCGGGATCGGCGATCGGCGATATGAACCTGTAGAGATGGGAAAGGGGTATACGTTAACCCATGGAGCGATCACCAGTGCTAAACTCAATTCCATGATCACTCAAGTGTCTCTGGAGAAAGGCATCCCTGTGCAACACGAATTGGCAGGACGGGATACAGGTACCGATGCCATGGCGGCCTTCTTTTCTTGCATTGATTCGGCGGCCACGTCGATCGGATTTCCAATTCGCAACATGCACACGATCTCAGAGGCGGGGCACACAGGCGATTTGGATGCAGCGATTCACGCCATTTACGAAACGCTCCGACATATGGATGCAATGAACGGCGGCCAAGGGATTACCGGGGATGATCTCAAACAGGGGCACCCACGATTGGACGAATCGTCCGCTCTAACGCACCGACCTGCAGTCACCGAGGACGACAAATAGGCACGGTTTGTTGCC
>JAAEPL010000087.1 GCA_024232675.1 Planctomycetaceae bacterium | reverse complement strand
GTTCGGACTATCTGGCGCTGTCGGTCCCGGATCTTCTGTGTTGCGAATATAGGAAGTGAAGGCCTTCACCTCAGACAGGCAAAGCGTATTGCTAAGTCCATCTCTGACCTCGGCAGGCCGCACCTTGCTGTTGACGTAAAATGGACCGTCACCGCGGTTTCCCGCGTTTTGAGGGTCGTAAACTAACCAAGATCCAAAGTTGAAACCGTAGTTCTGGGGGTATACCCAAGGGGTCCCGTTTTTGGTTCGCACTGTCGAATTGACTTCACTGGGGCATTGGTAAAGCGGAATGCGTAGCGTCGGCACGCCGGTATTAATTTGGTCATCCCAAGCAATGTCCAGGTCAACTTGAGTGTAAGCGTTCGCTTGTTCGCAAAAAGGTAGCAAGCGGCCATGGATCGACCAGGAACCATTATTTCCCGTAAGAATTTCGCCGTGCTCTATTTCGAAACTGGGGGGAAGTTTCCGGAAAACGGCCGAGTAACCTTGAGCGGAAAGGACTATCTGACGTGCATTGTTTAAACACGTAGTACGCCTTGCTGCTTCCCGAACCGATTGCACAGCGGGTAGTAACAAAGCAAGCAAGATGCCAATGATTGCAATCACAACCAAAAGCTCAATCAATGTAAAAGCTTTTCTCATCGATGTCGTTATCCAATATCCTTCTACAGTTTCTCTCACGGCAATATTCCAATTATACCGCGTTTGTAGAAACGAGTCGAGTTTACGCGTCACTGGTGGATTTGTTTTTTGGGTTTGTCTTGGTGCATTTTGCCAGTTTGCAGCGACAAGAAAACAAGGCGGTTCTTGGTCAGTGGAGTTGCCGAGCAAATGCCTAGCAGACCGGCTTGCCTGCCGTTAGTCAGGTCGAGAATCCGCATGTGACCTACTGAAGTGGGTTTCACTGGAGCGGTTCGGGCATGAGATTGAGTCAAATCAGTACGTGCTCGCTGATCTGATGAGGTTGGTTGATCAAGCGATAATATCTTCGACGACGTTACCATGCACATCCGTTAGGCGAAATTGCCGACCCTGATATCGGTGCGTCAGTCGTTTATGGTCAATACCGCAGAGCTTCAAGATCGTGGCCTGCATATCGTGGACATGAACGGGGTTTTCCGTGACGTTCCAGCTGAACTCATCCGTAGCGCCATGGACATATCCGGGCTTGATGCCGCCTCCAGCGAGCCACCAACTGAATGCCTTGCCGAAATGGTCTCGCCCGGTTGGTTTGTTGGGATCCCCTTGTCCAAATGGCGTCCTGCCGAACTCTCCCCCCCAAATAACGAGTGTGTCATCCAGCATGCCGCGATCTTTAAGATCCTTGACCAGCGCGGCGGACGGTCCCTCAGTATCGACGCACTGCTGCTCTAGTTGCGTATGCAGATTTCCATGCTGGTCCCAACCGGAATGCATAAGTTGTACGAATCGCACGCCTCGCTCAAGTAAGCGTCTGGCAATCAGGCAGTTGTTGGCGAAGGTCCCTTTGGCAAGTGCATTGGGTCCGTAGCGTTCCAGAGTCTTGGGAGATTCCGTGGAAAAATCGACCAATTCTGGAACGCTGGTTTGCATGCGAAAAGCCATTTCATATTGAGCGATTCGCGTATCGATTTCGGGGTCGCCATAATCGGCAAGGTGCGCCTCGTTCATGGCAGCGATATCATCCAATAACAACCGCTTGGAGCGGGCGTTCATACCGCTTGGATTCGCCAGATAGGGCACGAGATTGCCCGTGTTGCGGAACCGAACGCCTTGGAACCGGCTGGGTAGAAATCCGCTTCCCCAGTAGTAATCAAAAAAGAGTTGGCCGCAAGTTTTTCCTTTATCACTGGAGGTCATGACCACGAAAGTTGGCAGGTTATCAGTCGCATTTCCGAGTCCGTAGGAAAGCCAAGAACCCAAGCTGGGGCGTCCGGGTATTTGGGATCCCGTTAAGAAATAAGTAACGCCCGGGGCATGATTAACCGCCTCAGTGTGCATGCTTCGCACCAGGCAGATGTCATCAGCAATCGAGCCCACGTTGGGTAATAATTCGCTCATTCGCATCCCGCATTTTCCATAATTGCGATGAGCTTTGATCGCAGGCACACAGGGCCATTTGGCATAGCTGGATGACATTGTGGAAAGACGTGTGCCACCGCGAATGGAAGCAGGTACGTCTTGGCCAGCCATTTCTAGCAGTTTGCTTTTCTCGTCAAACAGATCGACGTGGGAGGGGCCGCCGCCCTGCCAAAGGACGATGGCTCGCTTGGCTTTGGGTGGGAAGTGCGGTAACCCGGGAAGCCCATCAGTAGGCTGGCCCGTCGAGGAGGCTTGCAAGTCCGAGCGAAATAACGTCGAGAGTGCTGCTACCCCCAAGCCGCCGGCCGTTGAACCAAATAATTGGCGCCGGGTGACTCGGGCAATATTTTGTTTTTGAGATTCATGCATATGCTTAATGTTCCGCAGGCCGCTCCATGAGTGGCGGGTTGAAAATTCACAAACTACTATTCACGGGTTAAGGCTTCATCCAGATTTAGTAATGCCAAGCAAACGGCGGTCATCGCAGCGTGTTGCGGAGCTTGCAACTCCGTGTTTCGTTTCGCTTGACCGATGCTCAGTAGGGCGAGGGCGGCAGTTTCATCGCTTTGATATATTTCAAGTTGTTTTTGATGGGCTCTTGATAATCGCTGTAAGTCTTTGGTCGTGGGGGTCCGACATAATACTTTACGAAAAGCATAAACCAGTTGAGGCTCTAAAGACTTGGCATGCTGTAAGCTTGACGCGGCCAGGCATCGAGCTGCCTCGACCCAAGTCGGATCATTTAGAGTGGTGAGCGCGTGGAGGGGGGTACTGGTCTCTGAGTTGCGGACTCGACAGGCTTGGCGATTGGAGGCGTCAAACATGTTGGCTGGACCAACGGTTCGCCTCCAAAAGGTGTAAAGACTTCTCCGGTAGAGATCTTCTCCTGCGGAAGCTGGATAAGTGAAATCACGTTCTTTGGTGATCGCCAGTGGTTCCCATACATTGTCAGGTTGATAGGGATAAACCGGCGGCCCCCCCACTCGCTGCACTAACAAATCCGAGCTTGCCAATGCCCAGTCTCGCAAAATCATGGATGGCATACGAAACCGACTGGCTCTTCCGTAAAACTGATTGCCGGGGTCTTTGGTTAAGTGGTCGGGCGTTACGCGACTGGACTGTTGATAGGTCGCGCTGGTTAAAATTAAGCGATTCATGCGTTTCATGCTCCAGCCGCCCGTGCGAAATTCAACGGCCAGCCAATCCAATAAATCACGATGGATAGGGAATTCACTTTGCACCCCCAGATTCTCCGGTGAGTTGACAATGCTTGCGCCCAGGAAGTATTGCCAAACACGATTCATTTGTACCCGTGCCACCAAGGGATTTTCGGGTGCCACCAACCACTGGGCTAGTCCCAACCGATTTTTGGGAGCTCCTTTCGGCAGCGGAGGCAAAAATGCTGGGGTATTGAAACTGACTTCTTTTCCGGGTTTTAGATACTCACCGCGTGCCAAGATGTGAGATTTGCGCGGCTTGTCGTCGCTCATGATCATCACACGTGGTATTTGGTCCCCCCGGTAATTTGATAGTTGTTGTTTGATTTTATTT
>JAAEPL010000086.1 GCA_024232675.1 Planctomycetaceae bacterium | reverse complement strand
TGGAAGCCCTTGGTGTGGATCGATCCTGACATACTGGCCGTGCCTTCGATGTTGATCAGACCGGCCCGCCCTGGGCCAATCGACGCGGTAATCCTGGCGGGAAATCCGTAAGTCAAGGGACCGGCCCGCATGACCGCCAAACCGTTTATCTGCCCCACCACCTCACCAGAGCACTCCACTAAAATGGTACCCCGTTCCACCATCTCCTGGAAATTTTTGGAGGGTAAACTAGCGCGGCGTTTAGTGCGTCGAACGGCCTCTTCTACGTGCTTGTCAGTCACCAAGCCCTCATCCATTTGTTGGCAAACAAATGCAGCTTCGCGCGCGATATCGGCAATGCGGCCGAAACGCGTCGTCAACTTCTTACCTCGGGAAACGATCCTCGCGCCATGCTCTGCCAAGGCGGCCACAGCCGAATTGTCGAAAGGCAATAGACCTTCGGAGGACACGAGTTGGCTAAGCACTTCTGCATAATGCTTAACGCCTTGCTGATCGCGAGGCATCTCGTGTTCGAAGTCCGCCAATACCTTAAACAACTCACCAAAATCCGTATCGCTATGATCCAGACGGTAATAAGTCGAAACGTCGCCGATCAAAATAACTCGAACTTGAATTTCGATTGGTTCCGGCTGAACCACCACGTAGGGTCGCATCCAACCCGCCTCGGGTGGCACAATTTCTAAACGCCCGGTCCGCAATGTCCGCATCAAAGCATGCCAAGCACCCGGCTCGCTTAACAGATCCTCCGTGTTCAAGATTAAATAACCTTGGTCCGCATTCAATAAAGCGCCGGCTCGGATGCCTCGATAATCCGTGGAGGCAGTCCCGCCCGGTCCTATTTTTTGTTCCACCGTCCCCAACAAATTCATCGCACTTGGCAAAGACTCCTCGACCACCGGGCGTTTTGTCTTGTCCTCGTGGGTCAGAACGATATTCACACCGTATAGATCCGTCAGGTCGAGCTTTTCTTCCCCACTCGGATTGAGCCGATACTCAATCGCATCGTCGACAATTTCAGAAAGGAACTCCGCCACCCCTCGCTCCGATCCAAATTCGGACACCACGGGTTCGCAAATGGAATAAAACAGGGAACGCGCCCCTCGCTCATTAAATGCCTCGATGGCTTTTTGGCCCTCGCGGTAGGTCTCATTTACTTGCTTGCCTATATCTTTAAGACGGTTTTGAAAACCGGGGAAGAGCTCCTTGAATTTGTCTAGCTGCTCCGAACTGGCTTTGCCTTCTTTGATTAACGCCTGAAACTCTTCCGGTTTGACAGGTTGGCCATCCACCAATGGGAAAATCACGGGAACGGACATGTTTCCCTGTTGGATGGAAACCAATGCCATACTATTTTCGGCGAGGTCTTTTTCCAGCGGTTCAGAGATGGCAGCGATCCGCACCTGAACCTCTGCCTTCATACGCATTCTTTCAGACGCAAACGGTTCTGAGTCCAACGCCTTGACCAGGCCATCTTGGATGAACTTGGCAATGTCATGAATTTGTCGTCGGAAGGCCTTAGCAGACCCGGGGGACAACGTAATTAATCTGGGGCGATCTGGATTTTTAAAATGGTGTACGTAGCAAAAATCGCGTTTTTTTCCCGTGGTCGGAGCCAACTTGGTTAAAAGTTGTTTCACCATCGTTCGGCGACCGGTACCGCGGGCGCCTCTGACAAAAACATTCTGGCCGGGTGCATCGCACAAAATCCCAAACGTCATGGCATCGCGAGCAGTTTGCTGAACCCCAATTGGCTCGGTCAAAGCGGATTGCTCTTCTGACTCCCCACCAACTAGCGACGGGTCACACTGCCAACGCAGTTGTTCTTGACTCAATCTCAATTCATCTTGCAGGGACATTCTTAATTTACCTTTTGGACAGAAACAGTTGCTCCAGCGAATCACCGCTTTTCATTTCAAGCGCTGGTTGGTCGCGACGGAACAACACAGCACCGTTACTACCCGCAACCTCGCCTCCATCGCCGTTGATTTTCAACCAGCAACCCTCACGAATACCCAAAACCGGTGTTTCGTTTTCTTCAAGGTATTCGCTCAACCGCGTCGCGCGGCTTTCCCCCTGATGGGTTGAATCTGGATTGGCATCCAGGTAATGGGGATTGATTTGGAAAGGGATTAAATCCAATGCCGTGAAACTAGGTGGCTCCACGATCGGCATATCATTCGTGGTACGGATCGTAGGGCAGGTAATATTAGTTCCGGCACTACTGCCCATGTACGGCATACCGGCAAGCACCCGTTGCCGCAGTGGGTCCACAAGTTGGTAATCGCAAAGCGTTTTCAGTAAGCGAAACGTATTGCCACCCCCAGTAAAAATCGCTTCGGCCTCCGCGACCATCGCTTTCGGGTCCTCGGTTTGATGGAGCGACTGCATGCCAAATCCAAAACTCCGAAAGGCCTTCTCAGCGAGGCGTGAGTAGGCCTCGCGATTGGCCAACGCAAAAGGCACAAACGTAACCGTCTTGACACCCTGCAAGTGGTCCTGGATGGCATGCTGCGCATGTTCTAGAAAACTTGTCCCGTGCGTACTCGAGCTACTTATCAACAACAATTTTTTCATTCGTGTTTTCCCTTAATTTTCGAAACCAAGCCTGCCAAACGTTACCCATCCCAAAAAGCGCACCTGCTTTTATGCCGACTCTGACTCGTCAGAAACGCCTGACTTGTTGTCCTGCATGGACTGAGGGATACGTACGTTTTCAACCAATTCCTGCACCTCCGCAGGTGGCGCGGGCGTCACGCTGGATATCGCCAGGGTGACCACGAAGTTCAATACCATGCCCAGGGTTCCAATTCCCTGAGGCGAAATTCCTAGCCACCAATCTTCTTGTGTGATCACAGGACTTTCAAAAAACATGGGTAGCACTTTGTCAGCAGTGCACATCACGATGTAACTCATGGTGAACAACAGACCCGCAATCATCCCGGAAACGGCCCCCGCTCGATTGACGCGACGAGAAAAGATACCCAAGAAAATCGCCGGGAAGAAACTGGCCGCAGCCAACCCGAAGGCGAATGCGACAACTTCTCCGACAAATCCCGGTGGATTGATGCCAAAGTAGCCCGCTACGACAATCCCAAACAAAATGGCAATGCGACCCATCAATACCTTTTCTGCCTCACTGGCATCTGGCTTGACGAAACGAATGTACAAATCGTGAGCCAGCGAAGAGCTAATCACGAGCAACAACCCGGCCGCCGTGGAAAGAGCCGCTGCCAGTCCGCCGGCGGCAACCAAGGCGATCACCCAAGGCGGTAAATTGGCGACCTCAGGGGTGGACAAAACAATGATGTCTTTGTCGATTTTTGCCATCTCCGATTTTCGCACAGGCTTACCATCCGCTTCTGTCTCTTGCAGCTTCAAGCTGATCGTGCCGTCTCGATTCCAATCGTCGAACGTCAACAATCCGGTGTTTTGCCAGCGCGTTGCCCAATCCAAGGGAACCCCCGCTTTTGAGGTAACCGCGTACGTTAAACTGGCGTCATCACCAGCCTCCTGGACCCATTTCCAAGCTGCGTCACTTTCAGCGGGAAAGGTAAAACTTTTCACCTCCCCGTCGTGCTCTACCGTGAGTGAAGTAATCTTTGATTCATGCAATGAGTTAATCAGATTAAACCGCGCGAACATGCCCAAAGCGGGCGCGGCTGTGTACAGGATGGCAATAAAGATAATGGCCCAAACCGCCGAATACCTAGCCGCCCGCACGGTACGGACCGTATAAAACCGCACGATGACGTGGGGTAAACCCGCGGTACCGAACATCAATGCGGCGGTAATCATAAACACGTTCAGTTTGGAAAAGCGTGTGAATGGCTCCGTGTAAATCTCTTCACCCAACCCCGCCAAAACTTCGTTCAGGCGTTGCGAAATATCACCGAACGCAAACGCTGTCTGAGGTACTGAATCTCCCGTCAGCATGCGGGAAATGGCCACCGTGGGAATGATAAACGCTAAAATCAAGACGAAGTATTGCACCACTTGTGTCCAGGTGATGCCCTTCATCCCACCGAGCACAGCAAAGAAAGAAACGATCGCCATGCCGATCACCACTCCCAGCCATAATTCAACCTCCAGAAAACGCGAGAACACCACTCCCACGCCTTTCATTTGCCCAGCAACGTACGTCAAAGAGACAAAGATCGCACAAATCGCTGCGACGATACGGGCGGTCTCGCTGTAATACCTCTCGCCAATGAAATCAGGCACTGTGTAGTGGCCAAATTTTCGCAGATAGGGTGCTAACAATAAAGCCAGCAACACGTACCCACCCGTCCAGCCCATCAGGTAAACCGCTCCATCGCTGCCCGAAAAACTGATTAAACCTGCCATGCCCAAAAAGGAAGCTGCGCTCATCCAATCCGCAGCGGTCGCAGCACCATTAGCAAACGCCGGTACGCCCTGCCCTGCCACGTAGAAGCCCTTGGAATCGCGAACGCGACTGATCCAACCAATAAACAGATAAAGAGCAAATGTAATCCCGACAAATGCCCACGTCCAAGGTCGGGCAGGATCGGTTTCAGCGACGATTAACAAGTGGTCAAGAAACATCCTATTCCCCCACATCGTATTTACGGTCGAGTCGGTCCATCCATAATGCATAGACCAAAACGAGGATCACAAAAACAAAGATGGAGCCCTGCTGAGCAAACCAGAATCCAAGCCCCACGTTGCCGATCTGGATCTGATTTAACAGCTCAATGCAAAAGATACTGCAACCGTAGGCGACAGCGAACCAAATAAGTAGCAAAAACGAAACCACGCGAATATTGTCTCGCCAGTACATTTGCAATTCTGCTTTGCGTTTGTCGCTCATTTTCCGTCCTGTGCGTTTTGTCGGAATCTGTTTCAATGTTGTCATATATTGGCACAACCGACCGCAATGTGAAAGTCGTTGGATTTGTCACAGGACCCGGATTTTTCCCAGCTTAAAAAATATGGATATTCAGAAACCTTCCGCTGCCCATTCCCAGGTGATTGAGGAAATCGTCAAACTCCTAAACCCGGAACTGAGAATCTTGGCAATTACCGGAGCAGGTATGTCTGCCGATTCAGGCTTGCCAACCTACCGCGGGGTGGGAGGGCTCTACAAAACTGGCGAAACCGACCAAGGCATGACGATCGAACAATTGCTCTCAGGCAGCACTTTTCGTAGCGACCCAGATTTGACGTGGAAATATCTCGGCCAAATTGGCAAAGCCTGTGACGCTGCAAAATTTAATCGCGGCCATGAGTTACTGGCGATTATGGAACAGCATTTCAAAGATTTCTGTGTGTTAACGCAAAACATCGATGGATTTCACCGCGATGCAGGCTCTAAAAATTTGATCGAAATACACGGCAACCTGCATCACCTGTACTGCGAAGCCTGCAACTCCCAGAAACAAGTCGATTCGTTTGACTCTATTTCGATCCCCCCACAGTGCGAACAATGTGGTTCTTTGATGCGCCCAAAGGTTGTCTTATTTGATGAGATGTTAGGTGCAGATTCCGTTGCGCATTTAAGCCGCCAATGGAAGTCAGGGTTTGACGTGGTTATTTCCATCGGCACCACAAGCGTCTTCCCTTACATCGCAGAGCCGGTTTTACATTGCCATCAGACAGGAAAATTATCGATCGAAATCAACCCCACGGAAACTCAGGTATCCCACCAATGTACTTATCGAATTCCCCTGCCCGCAACGATCGCGTTACAGGAGATATGGGATCGTTATGCGAAACCCACAGAGAATGGTTAGCAAGCGAGTAAGCTTGATGTCGAGAAAGCACGAAAGGCCAAGTTGAAAAACAACTGTCTGACGCGGTAGAAAATTCCCAGAAACCATTCCAACAAAAAAACCCGGACAGTGAGTCCGGGCTTAAGCAATGAACGATTTCGATCGGTGGTCGAGTTAGCGAGGCTTGGTCTCATGACCGGGACGGTAGAAACCAATACACTCCAGCGAGTTGTAGACCTCTTCCAGCGTCTTTTCACCAAAATTGGAGATGCTCAGCAGGTCGGCGCGGGTGGTTTGCAGTAGGTCGCGTACCGTGAAAATCCCTTTTTCTTCTAAGCAATTGGTGGTGCGAACGGTCAATCCAATTTCGGCCGTACTCAGTTCCAATTTCTCTTTTTGAGTGCGTGCGTGTTCTTCCGACTGGCTTAAAGGTACTCTAGTGCTTGACATGGGGGGTCCCTCCCTTGGGTGAATCAATTCGCCGAGTGATCATGCTTGGGCCGTATGTGCGGGCGTCCAATTTTCCCGCTCCTTGTTCCTCAACAAGCGGAGTATACCATGAAGCTTAAGCTAACGAACACCGGTGTGCAGGAACTTGGCCAAAAGCTGGAACCAACTCAGTTGGCCTTGGGTCGCCCAAGCGGCTTTGCAGCCCAGGGACCCACGGAGTAAACCCAAAAATACGCGTGGCAGAACCTGCACACGTTGTTGCAGAAAATTTTTACCGAATCGTTTAGCCGAAACCCACCAACCGCTAGCACTCTTTATTTCCGTTACCCGTGAATACGACCGAGCACGATTTATTCGACGAGTTTCTTCCGGCAGACAACGCCTTGCTGGACTCCTTGAACCCCAGCCAGCGAGCCGCCGCGTCTCATGTGGAGGGTCCGCTGTTGATGTTGGCAGGTCCCGGCAGTGGTAAAACCCGCGTCATCATTCATCGCGTTGCCAACATGATTGCTCAGGGCGTGCCGTCCCACCAAATCGTCGCCT
Organism: Planctomycetaceae bacterium; assembly: GCA_024232675.1. Lineage (GTDB taxonomy): Bacteria > Planctomycetota > Planctomycetia > Pirellulales > Pirellulaceae > CAJQPP01. Next base: position 1,090 of record JAAEPL010000086.1, on the reverse strand, counting down.
TAACATTTACGAACAAAGCGGCTGACGAAATGAAAGTTCGCTTGGATGAATTACTAGACGAGCACCACGCTTGGACCGGTACTTTTCACCGTTTTTGTTCGCGATTATTGCGTGTCTACGCTCCCCATGTCGGGCTGCACGAAAATTTCACGATCTACGATCACAGCGACAGCAAAAAAGTTTTGAAACAAGTGATCAACGACTCCAAGGTCCCGCTTTCGCATTACTCAGCGGATCAAATCCACAATAAAATCAGCTTTGCGAAATCCCACGCCTACCTGCCCGAGTCTTGGGCCGAAGTTGCCGCCAGCCACCTAGATAAGATCGCTGCCAAGATATACCCGGCCTACCAAAAGGCATTGAGAAATGCGAACGCCATGGATTTTGACGACATGCTGTTGTATGTCGTGCAATTGCTGCGTGAAAACCCTGACTTGCGGGAGGAACTCGATGCCAAAAACCGTTACGTGATCGTGGATGAATATCAAGACACGAACACGGCTCAGTATTTAATCCTCAAGGGACTTAGTCAGACCCATCGCAACCTGGCCGTGACAGGCGACCCCGATCAATCGATTTATGGTTGGCGGGGCGCAAGCCTTGGCAACATTCTCGACTTTGAAAAAGACTACCCCGAGGTCCAAGTCGTTCGTCTCGAGCAAAATTATCGCAGCACCAAGTCCATCCTGTACGTTGCTGATCAATTGATCGTGAACAACCAGCAACGGCGTCACAAAGATCTGCTGACGGACAACGAACAGGGCATGCCTGTTTCGCTAGTCGCCTATCCGTCCCAAAGCCAAGAGGCCAATTCCATTGCAGAGACCATCGCCTGGGAGATTGAAAACAAAAAACGAAAACCCAGCGACTTCGCAATTTTCTATCGAGTGAATGCCTTTTCCAGAAGCTTTGAGCATGCTCTGCAGTCTCACTTGGTGCCTTACCAGGTTGTTCAGGGCCAAGAGTTTTATCAACGCAAAGAAATCAAAGACCTGCTGTCTTATTTGCATCTGTTAAACAACCCCAACGACAATTTAGCGTTGCAAAGGATCATCAACGTACCCTCTCGCAAGATTGGCAATGTCACCCT
>JAAEPL010000085.1 GCA_024232675.1 Planctomycetaceae bacterium | reverse complement strand
GACGATTATTTCTCGCACAAAAGTACGCGCATGCGCAATGACCTGCTCTCCCTGCCAGATAACGAAACGTCGACCCGTAACGTGTTCAGGGGCAGCGCTGCCAATCGCTTCTAACATCTCCTTGACCCGTTCTTCCACAGTACGTTTGGAATCCAAAAAACAACGGCAACAGAGAACCGCGATCGATTCGGCGAGCTGCGGGGTAATACCAGTGTCCAAGTATTCTTTGATCTCGTGCATCAGCTTGACTCACATTAAACAGGCTATCTCCCACTCCATTTCAATTCTTCGTTATGGGAGTGGGAATGATGGTTTTCGTTTTATCTTAATGGGTGGATTACCCACCACCATACCCAGCCAATGCAAGTCGCAATCCTAGTCGCAATGCAGTCGTGGAATCGGTAACACAAAAACGCGACAAAAGAGTTCGCGACACAGACGCGCCTATTACTGACATTTGAGAAATCTGCTTCTCCCAAATGGCTGGCCAGCCAGACGACGCAGTCCGCCAAGTAAATCGCTATCAAGCTTCGGAGTAACGTCTCCTGAAGACTCGCAGTGGATTGCGTCCGCCGCCCCCTCCCAAATGAGTCAAGAATTAAAAACCCCAGCCCCTGCCGTGATTTCACAGATACAGGTCTGACTTTCAAAAATCGTTGGGTGCCGCAAGAGCAGCGTTGACGACGGGAAAGACGCTTTCAGAAGATTTTCCTTGGCCCTACGTGATCTTCCCTACACAGACGCTTGCAGTTCGCCGCGCGCGTCACAACAATGTTGGCTAGGTTTCACCACGGTCAATTTTCCCCTCAAGCTTGCCATGAAATACGCACCTTCCGTCATCTGGGTTTTTCTCCTCTTGCTAATCGCGTCTCCGACCGACGCTCAGGAAAACGGGGAGGCCTCTGCAACCGCCAAGCCAATCGACGATGCCACATTCCAACCTCTAGATATCTTCGAGTTGGAGTATGCTTCCAACCCACAGGTTTCGCCGGATGGTAGCCGAATAATTTACACGCGAAATCATTTCGACATCATGAGCGATCGGCGAAAGTCTGATATTTGGATGGTAGATGAACAAGGACGCCACCTGCCTCTGCTGACCAGCGGCAACGTTGGTGCGACCACTTGGTCACCCGATGGTTCGAGAATTGCCTACGTCACATCGAACGAAGATGGCAAGTCACAGATTTTCAATTACTGGTTCGCCGATAATCGATCGGCACCTTTAAGTCGCTTAACGCAAAGTCCTTCCGGATTAACTTGGTCCCCGGACGGGAAACAAATCGCTTTTTTCATGCGAGTCCCAGCAACCCAAAAACCTTTCGTCGCCATGCCGGCAAAACCGGCTGGCGCAACCTGGGCCGCGCCGCCTAAGATGATTACGAAATTGCAATACCGTTCCGATGGACGCGGTTTTTTGAAAGAAGGTTATTCGCAACTTTTTGTGATGAGCGCCGACGGTGGAACGCCTCGCCAAATCACCAGCGGCAATTTCAATCATGGCGGCAACATTTGCTGGACCCCCGATAGCAGCGCTATTATTTTCTCAGCAAACCGGCACCCCGACTCCGAATTCCAACCACAAAACAGTGAACTCTATCGTGTCAATTTAGCCGATCGTAATATCACGGCGCTAACGGATCGGAAGGGACCTGATAGCAGCCCTGCCCTGTCCAGTGACGGTCGGTTACTGGCTTACACCGGGTTTGATGACGAATACCTAGGGAGCCAATGCCGCCATCTTTATGTCATGAATTCTGATGGTTCAGACTCGCGTATTTTGGCAAATATCAACCGCAGTATCAGCTCACCGGTTTGGAGTGACTTCTACGAAGGCTTTCTCTTCAATTTCACGGATCACGGAAACTCCAAACTGGCACTTGTCAAACTGGATGGAACGGTCCAGACGCTGGCTAACAACTTGGGTTCCAACGCGACTGGCCGACCCTACACCCGCGGAGGCCGTGCCTCGGTGGGCAAAAATGGCACCATTGCCTTTTGCATTACCACCCCCTCACACCCGGGCGATCTTGCACGGTTGAACCCCGGCAAAAAGTTGGAGCGTTTGACGAATCTGAATGAGGATTTATTGGCGCATAAAACGCTGGGCAAAGTCACAGAAATGACGTGCAAATCAAGTTTTGACGGCCAGGAAATTCAAGGCTGGGTCATTACCCCGCCCGACTTTGACCCGAATAAAAAGTACCCTCTGATTTTGGAAATTCACGGAGGTCCCTTCTCCGCTTACGGAGATGTTTTCACTGGCGAACTGCAATTGATGGCCGCCGCAGGTTACGTGGTGCTTTATACCAACCCCCGCGGCAGCACGAGCTATGGACAAGCATTCGCCAACGAGATTCATCACAATTACCCCGGTCAAGATTACGATGATTTAATGAGTTGCGTTGACGCCCTGCTAAAACAGGGATATGTGGACGAAGACCAAATGTATGTCACCGGTGGTTCCGGCGGCGGCGTGTTGACGGCGTGGATCGTCGGCAACACAAATCGATTCCAAGCGGCCGTCGTAGCTAAACCCGTTATTAACTGGTACAGCTTTGCACTGACTTCTGATGGTTACAGTACTTATCACAAGTACTGGTTCCCTGGTTTCCCTTGGGACCACCCAGAGCATTACATGGAACGTTCGCCGATCTCCAAAGTCGGCAACGTCGAAACACCTACCATGTTATTAACTGGCGAAGAAGATCTGCGGACACCGATCGGGGAATCCGAGCAGTTCTACCAGGCGCTCAAATTAAGAAAAATTGATACCGCCTTGGTACGAGTACCGGGTGCCTCACACGGCATTGCGGGGCGCCCCAGTCACTTGATCGCCAAGGTGGCATACATCCTTAAGTGGTTTGAGACGCACCCCTAACAGACCGCCCGATCTGGGAATTCCCAAACGACTCGATGCCCGGCCCCTCACTGAGCGGGCTGGGACAAGTCGGTTTCGGTGACCGGATCAAATTGCAAATAGCCCTTCAACCAGGCCACTGCTATATAAAGGGGGATCGTATCCAGCAAGGCGATGGCAAACTTGAAAAAATAGCCGGTCACGATAAAAAGCATCAAATGCGGCCATAGCGCCCGCCCTTCTGGCGGCAGAGGCAGCGAATTTGCATAGAAGTGGGTTATCAATATGACGGCCGTGGTATCGACCAACTGACTGACCATCGTGGAACCATTATTACGCAGCCACAACCACTTGCCTTTGGTCAATCGTTTCCAGAAGTGAAACATGTAGACATCGCAAAACTGTGCGGCGAGGTAGGCCATCATCGACGCGACGACAGCTCCGAACGTGAGCATGCGGATTCTGTAAAAGGCAAACCCTTGCTCGTCCTGCAAACCATTTTCATTGATCGTCATGCTCTCAATTGGCGGCAAACCGGTGGCCGGGTCCATCGTAGGCACCGGCGGCAAGATGCCACCCAACCATAAAATGAAGACGACCCAAACATTCAATATCAAACCGACGGTAACGACCCAGTTGGCACGCCGACGCCCGTAAAATTCGCAGATTAAGTCGGTACACAAAAACGTGAGCGGGTAAGGCAAGACACCGATCGCCAAGGCGAATGAGTAATCTCCCCATTGCCCCCAATTCCAGCCCCAACCAGTTTCGCTGGGGTTGAGGCTAAACAACACAAGAAAGCGACTAATGCCCAAAATATTGAGCATCGCCAAAGTACCAAGGAAGAGGCCGGCCAGCACTAAGAACACGCGTTCACGCCGTGCCTGTAGCGCCGAGGCTTCTATCGGATGCAAATCCAGATTTGTGGTCCTAGTCATGCCACAAATTATCGGTGATCGATCTGCATTTTTGTAGGGTAGGTAGCATCACCAAAAACCAGAGAGGGATTCGGCCTAATCTTCAGGCTCACCCACATCGACTTGTGACCAATCAACGGGTGGCTCCGATTCGATCGTTTTGAGAACCTCCTGTGCCTTCTCCAGATCATGGGCTTCCACAATGACACTTACGTACCCCGGTGCCTCCGCCCGAAATCCGGCGGTAAAAACGCCCGTTAACGTCGCATGTATTCCCGCTTCTTTGAGGCTGGAAACGATCAAGCTACCTTGCAATTCGTTTTCGACTTGGGTCAAGGTCTTCAGGTTATCG
>JAAEPL010000084.1 GCA_024232675.1 Planctomycetaceae bacterium | reverse complement strand
TCAAAACCTTGAATCGGAACACAACAAACTACCTTTCGCAGCCAAAGCTGACAAAGATTCCGTGGGTGGTTTTATCTACACGCCGTCAGGGGGTGGTGAAACCAAGGTAGAATCCGCGTCCGTCGGCGGTGGTCTTCGCAGCTATGGTTCGATGACCTACGCAGGGCTCAAAAGCATGTTGTACGCCGGGGTCGATCAAGATGACATCCGCGTGCAAGCGGCTATCGACTGGATTCGCATGCATTACAACTTGAAGAACAACCCCGGAATGGGACCCGAAGGCCTGTACTATTACTACCACCTTTTCGCAAAAGCGCTGGATGCGGTAGGGCAGGATACGTTCGTGGATGCCGAAGGGGTAACCCATAATTGGCGTGAAGAACTGCTTGCCGAATTAGCCAGTCGCCAAGCGGACGACGGTTCCTTCACCAATCAGGCATCCGATCGTTGGATGGAAGGCGATCCCAACCTGGTAACAGGTTACGTCTTGTTAGCGCTCTCTTACTGCCAAGATGATCCGTAAAACCTTGCCAAGTTATTCCTTGGGCCCGCTTAAACCCACTCCCTTTTTTGTTCCGTTTGGGTCATGCCAAAACCACCTGACGATCAAAAAAACTTGGCCGAGGACCAACCTCCTGAGGACCAGTACAAGGGACTTAATGAACCGGACCAAGCGGACGATGGATCAACCAAACATGATGAGACTCCCACGATAGCAGGCCCTGTATCGCCGGCGTCGCCAGTTCAGCAGTTCGCACGAGAAAACTCACCCGCCGCTTCGCCTGACGCCGGAGAAGTGGAAGAGGAATCTCATTGGACTCAACAAATCAGCGGTTATGAGACCTTGGATCGATTGGGAGAAGGGGCCTTTGGTGTGGTCTTAAAATGCCGGGACCTGAAACTTGACCGCCTCGTCGCCATTAAGTTCCAAAAGCAAAACGCGTTAAAATCGTCGGGGAAGATCGATAGATTTCTTGCCGAAGCACGGGCGGCTGGCCAACTGAGACACCCTCACATCGTTCCTGTTTATGAATTTGGTGAGATCAAGGGTGACCCGTATATCATTTATGAATTTATCGATGGCCAGACTCTCAATCATTGGGCGCAAGATCATACCCACTTGGAAGCCCGCATCGAGCTGATCGCTCAAATTGCCGATGCACTCGACTACGCCCATTCCTTGGGTATCGTGCACCGTGATATCAAGCCCGCCAATGTGTTGGTCGACCAAAAAAATGGGCGTCCCCACATTGCCGACTTTGGATGTGCCAAACTGGAGCAGCCCGACATGCTGCAAACCGTGGACGGCTCTGTGATGGGCACCCCCGCCTACATGAGCCCAGAGGTCTGCGATGGGTTCGCCAACCAAGCGGATGGCCGGGCGGATCAATGGGCGGTGGGAGTCATGCTATACGAACTACTCGTCGGCCATCGACCTTTTCGCGGTAAATATTCTGAGCTGTTCCAACGCATTCGCGGCTCAGAACCCAAACGTCCTCGCGCAATCGATCCTGCGATCCCACAGGATCTAGAGACCATTACCCTCAAGTGTTTGGAAAAGGAAAAAGATCGCCGCTACCAATCGTGTAAAGACGTCGCCCAAGATTTACGCAACTGGTTGCAAGGCCACCCGATCACAGCCCGACGGGTAGGACCTGCAGAACGCACCTGGCTATGGTCCAAGAGAAATCCAACGCTCGCCAGCTTGTTGGGCGTTCTTGCCGCCTGCCTGATGTTAATAACGGTTGGCTCCCTGATCTTCTCCGTGTTTGCCGAGGCTCAAAAAAATGAAATCTTGCGCAAACAAAAGGAGTTGGCGCAAACCCATCTCAATTCTTTGGAATCAGCAGCACCGGCGGAGCTGCCAACCCTCGTAAAAAACTTAGAATCGCTTGACTCGGAGTCCATTGCTCATGTCCGAGAACGGCTTGCCAAAATCCCCATCGACCGTGCTCAACAGTTTCCCCTTAAATTAGCACTTTATCGATTAGAAGCCCGTGCGGGCGAGCTTGACGTAGAGGCTGTGCGTGATTTAGCGGAATACGTAAAAGATGGGAGTCCGCAATTCCACGAGGTGCTGCTGACAGTTGCTGGCGATGACCTTCCGCTGGCCAATGCAGATCTTTGGGCTGTTGCCTTGGACCCTAGCACGCCCCCCATGGTGCAAGTCTCGGCTTGTGCGCTGCTAGCGCATACCGATCCGAATCATTCTGATTGGGAAAAAGTGGCGAGGCCGGTGATGGAATATTTGCTGGCCGAAGAGCGTACCGATCAAGTCCTAGTTTGGTGTCAGTTACTGAATCCTGTTGCCAATCAATTTAAAGAAACCATACGTCAACTATTTGGTTCCCAAGATCCCAGCGTACAGCAACGCAGTGCTCAAATCGTCGCTTCACTATACAGCCACGACTTGCCCTTCTTGGTGGACCTTGGGAGACAGGCAACTCCCTTGCAAATTCGCATGTTCAAACCCGCGCTGGCCAAATACACAAAAGACCAAATTGTGGCACTTGCCGACCCGAAACAGCATCCCACCCAAAATCCGACGGTCCTCGCCGCCAATCTGCGGTTCATGCAATTGCTGAGTCGAGCGAAGGGAACTGAGGATATCTTTTCGACGGCAACCGGCGATCCTCCGGGGGCTCTGGAAACCGAAAGTTACCTCGTCAATTTTTGTGGACCGGCAGGTGTCGATTTTCACATGCTGACACGGTCGATTAATGCAATCGCTGAGGCTTACCGAAATCCATTAGACGTCCAGGTGACGCGGCCAAAAGAAACTTTTAGCGCGAACACCATACTCGCGCTCGGCGGCTATAACGAACGCCAATTATCAGACACTGAGCGGGAACTCCTAAAACCAGACTTGCTTAGCCTTTTTTCGAATCACCCGGAAACCTCGGTCCATTCTGCGTGCCGCTGGTTGCTGCAGCGTTGGGGATTTCAGGCAGATCTGACTGAGTGTCTTGAGTCCATACAAAGCAAGTGGCCCAAGCCGGGCTATTCATGGCATGAAGATACGACAGGAATTTGTTTTGCCGTTTTTGATGCGGTTGAATTTCATTACGGACCGAGTAGCGAATATCCATTCCCAAAAACACAAAGCATGTCCAACCGATCGGTAAAGATCGATCACCGATTTGGTATAGCGACTCACGAAATGACTCGACGGGAATACGCCAACATCGAAACTAAATTGGCAAACGCTTTAGCTAAACAGGCAGAGTCGTTGGAGGGTGAGAAGGCCACGGCAAAACTGAAACAATCAAAGAAGATTTTGCGTGCGCAAGAAAATCGCCTCACGTCGGAAAAGGACAACGAAGCTGAAACGGCACCCGTGACGTCGATCAGCTGGGACCAAGCTGTATTTTTCTGCAATGCTTTCAATCGAATGGCCGGGATTCCCGTCACAGAAAATGTTTACTCTTTTAAGAATAATAGCGGTGTCAATAATCAGTACTTAAGCAGGAAACCAAATGCCTTGCAGTTTTTAGGGTACCGCCTGCCCTCGGCAGAAGAATGGGAGTATGCAGCTCGTAGTGACGCCTCCCATCGTTATTGTTTTGGCGATGACATTGATCTCTTCGAAGCTTATGGATGGTCCGTTAACAACTCACACAATATGCGTCAGCCCGTCGGGCAACTCAAACCTAATGAGCACGGATTATTTGACGTTCACGGGAACGTATCCGAATGGTGTCATAATAATTTCGAGTTCGCCGATTTAGGGAAAGCAGGGCGACAACCTCGTGAGATACGCGGCCAGAATTCCGCAGAAGAGACCAGGGATATCAACTTGTTCCGTCGGGAAAGTTTACAGCCACTGGATTTCACATCTCGTCTGGGTTTTCGTGTCGCCCGGACTTACCCCCAACCGGAAGCTAACGATGAGTGATGCTCTGTAATTTCGGCTCGGCAACATCGTGGTGTGAGGAGCCAGCACTTATTGGGCAGGATTGAGATCCGTTTTGGCACCGATTCAAGCGTTGTAAAATTTCGCCATACAAAAGAGGAATTCTATCTGCCGCGGAAAAGGCACCCTTACACACCGGATTTGACGGTTTTTTGTTTTTTTCAGAAGGCCCTTTGACGAAAAACTCCCCTTTTTTCGGTTATTCTAATAGAGTGGAGTTAAACGAGAGCCATCTAATGGGTACGGATAATTTATTGGACGCAGGAGGCGCACCACAGACACTTTTTCCACAGCGAAATGTCATGAGCAAATCCCTCTCCTCTTCGAACTGGTTCAAAACCTCGCTTCTAGCAGTGGCACTTCCACTCGCTGCCGTCGCGGTTTTGTGCGCCGACAACCTGCTCGCCATATCCACCGGAACCCACTCCGGTCCATCGCTGATAATGGAGCATGCCAAAACTTGGCAAGACGACTCGTTGGACGAGACGTTAAGCGCACAGTACGTTGAACTCGACGCCCAAAACCGACTAGTTGGTACCGTAACTGCAATTGAAGATGGCTCAGGAATGACCATTCCTGTTCCAGGCTTGCGAGTCAAGTTGGTTCAACGAAGCAATGAAATCAGCAATACGCTGACAGATGCCAACGGTAATTTCTCTACAGACGCTCTGATTCCCGGAAGCTACACGCTTTGCATTTCCGGTAACGAGGGATTTTTGGCTTACGGAATTCAAGTCATCGGTAGCAATCCTGAAGCGGGCGAAGAATTTGAGATGCCCGATCTACAGGACGCTGCCAACGGTCAGCCATCCAATCAAAAACAATTGATTCGCTATCGCCTTGTGCAAGATCAACCAACGGACATTAAAGCTGCGGTCATTCCACCGACCCACAATGCCTTAAAAGAAATCATCAATCAGATTCCTGCGGACGTGGGAATTGGCGCTTCCGGGTTTGGTGGGAACGCGAGAATTAATGTGGAAGACTCTGTGGTTGCCGGAGGTTTTCAGGTGAGCTTGCGAGAAGATCGCACCTTGATAGGTCGTATTGCTCCACTGGTATCCAACCAAGACGTGCCCGTGCGATTAAGGGAAATGAGCGTCTACTTGTTGCAAGACGATGAGATCATGGGGCAAGTCAGTGCGGATAAAGACGGTAATTTTTCGTTCAATGATGTTGAGCCGGGAGTCTATGGTTTTGCGGCTGCCGGTCGAGATGGGTTTGCGGCGATTAGTTTTCAAGCCATCGCAGCGAGTGATACCAACGCATCCCGTGAGCCAAGCGAAGTTTTTCAGGAAGCCTCGGCCAAGACAGCAAAAGTGGGAAGCACTCTTTCCGTCGCACTTTGCCCGCCTGAAGACATTCCATTTTTAAGACGGGAAATTAATAATCTTGGTAACGACGCGGGCATAGCTCAAAACGCGATGCCCATGGATCCGATGTCTTCTGTCCCAGGTATGGGCGGAGGCGGCGGTGGCTTAGGCATGGGTGGATTTGGTGGTCTGCTGGAGGCCGGCATTGCCGCTTGGCTTTTGACAGAACTGATCAATAACGAAAACAACAATCGCCAAGTTATCGTTCCCCCAGTCATCGTTCCACCTGCGAAGTCACCATTCACGAGCACATCGCTATAGCTGTTAGCCGATACTTGGGGGAAGCTTGCTACAACCGCCGCCTAGCTCCCATTGCGTCTCGTGACGGACCATAGGATCATTGCCGCATTCTCGAATGCGGCTTTTTCAATATCGGCTTAACGAATAAGCGAATGGATTCTCAAAAAACGTGCTTGGAAATTTGCACCGCTTCGGTCACAGATGTTCTGACAGCTGAGTCCGCCGGGGCGGACCGCGTCGAACTAAACACAGCCTTAGGCTTAGGCGGCTTAACACCGACCTACGGGATGATCGAACTTGCGCTACAGCAAACCAATCTCCCCATCATCGCAATGGCTCGCCCACGCGAGTCCGGGTTTTGTTACTCGAATTCAGAATTTGAAACACTCTTGAGAGATGTGGCTTGGTTAGCAGAAGCGGGTGTGACAGGAATCGCTTTTGGAGTATTAACCGAACGGGGGAAAATCGACCAGACACGATGTCGTGCCGTTATTCGAGAAATGGCTCCTACTCAAGAAATCGTCTTTCATCGCGCCTTTGACTTGGTCCCTAATACGCAGGATGCTTTGGAGGCCCTAGTCGATTGCGGGGTCCATCGCGTGATGACTAGCGGCGGTCAAGCCACCGCCTGGCAAGGTCGACAGGTGATCACTTCGCTGGTCAGGCAATCCAAAGATCGCATTCAAATTTTGGCCGCCGGTGGCATCCGCAAGGATCATGTGACCCAATTGATTGCCGAAACCGGGGTCGAGCAAATTCACGCCGGACTCGGTCAAAGCCGGGAAGACGCCTCTTATGCAGGGGGAGGAAACGTCGATTTTTACAGTCCCAAGCCGGAAAAACCTGAGCATTTCCGCCAAAGCTCCTCAGATCTTATTCGCCAGATGGTACAGACGCTAAACTCCCACACATAGCCAATCCGCCTTTATGTCTTGACAAGACAGGGCGGTTCGAGGACTATTCGAAGTTCGTATTTCAATCCGTTTCCTGCTTTTTCATTCCGCCGATACCGGCGAAGGCAATTCCATGAAAATTAAATCTGGCGATATGGTTAAGGTGATCCGTGGCGTAGACAAAGGCCACGTCGGTAAGGTCGTTTCCGTCGATCACGAAAAAAATCGCATTCTGGTGGAAGGCGCAAACAAGGTCTTCAAGCACGTGAAGCCTAGCCAGCGAAACCCTCAAGGGGGCCGCTTGCACAAAGAGATGCCAATGCACGTTTCTAACGTAATGGCACTTTGCCCACGCACCAACGAACCCACACGGATTGGCATTCGATACTTGGACGATGGCTCCAAAGAGCGTTACGCCAAATCCAGCGGTGAAGGCATGGGATTGTTGTCACCACCCAAAAAGCGTTACGCCAAAGGCTAGTTCAGGTTGGCCTTGGAGTGCTCGCATTCCGCACCTGACATGGCAAATGCTTGATTCTTAGATTCCGCTTTTGGGACTCGATTAACGACTGCGCGCTTGCCGCATTTCCGAGTTGAGATCAATGACGCGGATGTCTACCTCATCGATGGTTACAACACCGTAACCCGTCAGGGCAAACGTAATTCGAACATCGGTGTTCCGCGCGGGACACCGATAGATCGTGAATTCCTGCCAGCCTTGGGTGAGCAACAAACGTTCGGCCATTTGAGGTCCGCCGATGGAATCAATCACCATCAGACCATCCAACGAACCTGTAATCGGTCGATCAATTTTGATCCAACCGTGGATCCTGACCAATTGACCTCCTTTGACGGGAACGGGCGACGACTTGATCCACAACGGTGTGCGGTCCACCAACAATCCGCCCGGGTCGCCATCGACCGACGTAACGCTCATTTGCAAAGAGTGTTTACCGCGAACCGCCGTTTCCGTTGTCAGCTCCACATGAGTTCGTTGCGTATCATCATTCGTACGGTGGTTTTCCCAATTATTTCTCGTCATGTGCTCGAGATTTTCAAAATCACCACCGGCCAAACCATTGGCCTCCCAACCCTGTGGATTGATTCGCCTGACCAACTCAAAATGCGTTGGGACCAGAGAGATATGGGTGAGCAGTGGACTGGAGGTCTGAGATGCAAAGGGGCTGCGTGCCGTGGATAAAATATCTCTTTGAGCGGCCGCCAACTTCTGATCTGCCACGAACATTAGACGGTTGGCGGTCATGGCACTTCCGTTGTTCACGAGTGACTGAGCTTGCTGCAACGCGTTATTGGCCTCATTAATGGAACCGGAAGCGGTCGGGCTATTCTGCCCCAGTCGGGTCAGTTGTTCGTTGATCAAGCTGACAATCGTCATCCACTGACGGGCAATACCCAAGTGCATTTGAGCCAGTGTTTCACTGCCATTCAATAAATAGGAATCTGCCAAGCGACTGATAACAGTTGGGTCCTGCGTGACAAGGACAGCTTCAAGCATGCCACAATTTTGAATCTTGATTTCATTACCCGCCACGGTCCGACCCTGATCCAACGGGATCATGCCACTTTCGGAAAGATGATAGGTTCCTTCCGAAGGACCCAACGAACGCTCGGTGAAGCGAAAATCCGACACCGGCGTGCGACCTGCCACCATCTGCTCTCGTTGCGAGCCTCGCTGAATCAAAATGAGTTTCGCATTGGGAGTTGCCAGTGTGGTTAACTGGTCGCCACCATTCCCCGGTTGACTGCTGCTGACGACTGCGCCTCCACTGATCCAAGGCTCCAGTTGTCGCAAGTGAGCATTTAACCAGCGTAAAGACAAGCTCCGTAAATTGGCCACAGGGTTCTGGGCGTCCAATCTTGACCGGGATAAAAACCGCAACCCTCGAGCACCACCGGCGATCGCCTCATAAGCCATAAATTTAATCTTCGATGCAGCCAATGGCATCGG
>JAAEPL010000083.1 GCA_024232675.1 Planctomycetaceae bacterium | reverse complement strand
GCCATGATTGGCACCGGATACGTAGGGCTCGTATCCGGAACTTGTTTTGCTGAGAGCGGTAACCAAGTAACGTGTGTCGATATTGACCAGCAAAAAATCGATCGGCTGAACCAAGGCGAAATACCTATCTACGAACCAGGTCTGTCCGAGTTGGTGGTAAGAAATGCCACGGCGGGTCGCTTGCAGTTCACGACAGACCTAACCAGTGCTGTGAAATCAGCCAGGGTGGTTTATTTGGCGGTAGGGACCCCTCAAGGCGATGACGGGTCAGCCAATCTTTCAGCGTTGTGGAGTGTGGTGGATTCGATTGCACCTCATATTTCCGAAGACGTCGTCATCGTCACCAAAAGCACGGTGCCGGTTGGCACCAATGCCGGAATTTATAAGCGACTACAGGAAATCAATGGCAAGAAGTATCACGTGGCCAGTAACCCAGAATTCCTCAAAGAGGGGGCGGCCATTAATGACTTTATGTATCCTGATCGCGTCGTCGTTGGGGTGCGTGACGAGAAGGTCGCCGATGTATTGAAAGAGCTGTACTCCCCCTTCTTGAGAACGGACAAGCCGTTCCTGGCAATGTCGCCCGAAAGCGCTGAATTAACGAAATACGTAGCGAACGCTCTGTTGGCAACCAAGATCAGCTTCATCAATGAAATGGCAAATTTGTGTGAAGCATTAAGCGGAGATATTAATGACGTCCGACGTGGAATCGGGCATGACCAACGTATCGGTTTCGCATTTCTGTTTCCGGGAGTTGGCTATGGGGGAAGTTGCTTTCCCAAAGATGTACGAGCCCTCTCCAGCATGTCCAAGAACCATAATTTACCGCCGACCATTTTGGATGCGGTGGACGAGATCAATCATCGTCAAAAACACGTTCTGATTGAACGGATCGAATCGCACTTTCAAAACAATTTGGCCGGCAAAACATTCGCTCTTTGGGGTTTGGCCTTCAAGCCCAAGACAGATGACATTCGTGAGGCACCCGCCCTGGTGATGATCGATCGGTTACTGGAGCAGGGGGCGGTGGTACGCGTTTTCGATCCCGAAGCGATGGATAATGTGCGGGAAATCTATGGGGATAAAATTCAGTACGCGAACCGCTCGATCGACGCTCTCAAAGGCGCCGATGTCTTGGCGATCAATACCGAGTGGGACGTTTTCCGGCATCCCGATTTCGAAGAAGTCAAAGCCATGATGTCCGAACCTGTGATCTTTGACGGACGTAACCTCTACGACACCGAACAGATGAGAAAGCTTGGGTTCACCTACTATTCGATAGGTCGTCCTGCGGTGGTCCAGAAAGTCCCGGTCGAATAGATCATTTGCCTCCGCCCCAATGCTTTGACGAAGCACGGGGGAGGCGGTTCTTTAATCGGAGGCGGGGCTGTCGTCCTTGCCAGCGTCCGACTCCGTGGCCCAGGTTCTGCGTGGCATATCCTCAATCTGTTGGATGAGGTCGCTGCGTTGGATGGGGAGATTGCTTTCTACAAGAGCGTTGCTGTCCCGGTTCAAATTGGATAATGGATCTAGCAAGGAATCGACTTCGTTTTGTAATGCGGTAATCCAATCCGGCAACTCAAACCCCACGCCAATGGGTAGTTGCGTTAATGACTCGGCGTAGTTCTCTATCATTTCAAACGCCAGTTGACTGGTTTCGCTTTGTGGATCTTCCATGGCTCGCGCGACCAGCGAAGTCAAACGATCGACTTGCATCGGATGAACGAAACGTTCGCTAATCCGCTGGCTAATTGTCGCCATTTGAATTGAATACCGGGATTGTAGTTCTTCCAGGTTGGCCAAAAGGCGATCTGCCTCTGGCTTCACACGCTCGGCCAGTAATCGCCGCCATTGACTGGCCGCTTCGTTTTCTTCGAGACGAACCAGGGATTCATGAGCCCAGATGACCGGTTTGAGATTCCAGCAGACCTGATCGTAACGGCATCGCAATCGCAGAAAGTCTAACAAGACATACAGGAGGCGGCCGTTATCAGATTGTGTGGTGGTGCAGTTGTAGTCACGATACTCGTTGAAGTTCTCAATCACCGCTTCCAGCACCCAAGTGAGATTTCTAATCGCCGTTTTTCGCGAGTAACCTTTTTGGATCTCGCTGATAATTTGCCAACCAAAACTGTCTGATTCTTCCTCTTCGACGCGGTCCAGCCATTGTTCAACCCCTTGGTGTAGGATGGCTCTGATGTTGCTGAGATTCAGGAATTGCTGGGTGAAGATACCCTCTCCAAAGCGATCGATGAATTCCACCATGCGATCCCACTCTGCATTTTCCCGATTGGCTCGGACTTTTTCCAAAACGCTAAGCCGCAAGGTTTGGCTATGGCTGAGCCACAGCATGAGCATGGAATTGGCCAGCATTTCCAAGCAGTCAATGATGCGATACTCAGGTTCCGATTTTTCTTCCGTCGTGTCGGACGCAACCCCCTGGTGTGGAGGGGTGGCTTGGTGGGTTGAGCGAATTAAAGCCTCAACCATGGCTGTATAACCTACGCGAAATAATTCATCAAACTCGGTCACTGCTCCCTGACGAACCGTTTGGTTGCGTTCCATCGTTAATGCGACATGCAGTAGTTCGCGAGTCTCTTTCAACATGCCCAGTCTTGGTAAGTTTTCCAGTAACTGGCCAATCAGGCACTGTCGGATTCGCGTTGAGACGATTTGCAAAGCATCTCCGCCTTTGGAAAGCGGTACGTAAAGCAAAGGTTGCGTCGTCAGTGTAGGCAAGAGTTCTTGGAAACGGGCGGTCACCGCTGCTGGGTTTTTGGCCAAAATGGCAGCGAGAACCCCAACCCACTTTTGCCGTTCCGAGGGGGAGTCTTGATTGGCCTCAGGGACCTCAGCTTTTGGCTCCATGTCGGCTTCGATGTGTTGTTGCAGCCGAGTTGACAGGGCGGACAAGAGATGGGCAGCGGTTGCCGTATCGACATTCAGATTAATGGCCTGATCCAGCAAGGTCTCTTTGAACAAGCGTTGACGATCGTAGTCCGCTAAGGAACTGGAGGAGCCATCGGGATCTGGCAGTGCGTAGTTTTGGATGGACCGAATAAGCCGTTGTGTGTCACGGCAGTTTTTGTCTGCTTGGTGGACCCAATCATCAATTTTTTGTTTTTGAGCCGTGAAAAAAGCAGGCTCGAGTTGCGAAATGCTATCCGAATCCAACGGAGCATTTACAAGGAGGGAAGACTCCACCCAGTATTCGGCCAAGGCGTGCAAGAACTCAAGCCGATCCATGATGCGATGCATTTCTGCTTGAATGCTCTCGTCAGAATCGACGCTGGGGTCGTAGAGGGAGCCGTCGATCCCATCGTTGGTCGATTCTCGATAGACCATATCTTCATACGCGGCGCGATAAAGATCTTCTCCATTATCGTCGTCACTGTCTTCCAGTGAATCCGTGCCTGGAAGTTCGGTATCTTCGTGGTTCCCTGCGGAGCCGAATTCGGGAACCTGCCAAAATTCACCCGCGTTGGCCTCGGCATAGTCGCAAAACTTGCGAATCCTTTGCCAAGTGGATTCGAACCGCTCTTGCGAGGGTTCTTTGATCAAGAGATCCCTTTGTTTGGCAATCCACTCGCCTACGAGCAATTGGTAGGAGCCGCTGCTCTGCTGTAACGGGATCGATTCACTTTGGGTTAACCAGTGGATCAGCAAAGCCATGGACGTGACAAAGTCATTACGCTCAATCAGGCTGCTGATGGCTAAAATGTAAGTCCGAGCGGAGAGGAATGATTGCGCGTGATTTGCCCAAAATTGAACGTCGCCACTTTGGGCCCCCGATTTTTGCCACTGGTTGATCAAGCTGGCAACGTCGCGAGTGGCTGAAAAGATTTCCTCCGCATCCGCGGAATCGACACTGCTCACTTCGTGCACGGCGAATTGATGCCACCAATCGACGATATGGCGAAAGTTTACGCTTACCCGTTTACTGATTTCCTGTTGATCGGCAGCTTGGGCGGATATCCAAACTCGTGAAGCGAAAGAAAAAATCTGCTCCATCAGGTGGGCCAGATCATCGGCACGGTGGTCTCGGACGGTGTTTTCATTGCCTTGGAAAAGACTGTAGTTGGCGTCAAAGCCGAGAATGTTCCAAGGGTCAATAATGGCGCCGCATTCAATGGCTCGAATCAGCAGTTCGAATAAGCGTGGCAACGTTTCGCAGGCCAAGGCCAGGTCGTCGTGCTCCAAGGCTTGGGTGCCCGCGTACATCTGGCATTCCAGTTGGCAAATCATGCGGGCGGATGCGACAGGTAAAATATCGGCGTGCCGAATGGCGGCCGACTCATAACCCATACGGGAAAATACCAATGCCAAGTTGACGTGTACCATTTGGAAAGCCCGGTTTCTTGCCAGTTGCCGATTAAGGTTCTGACGAGCGGCTCCAAAAGGTTGTTGCCGGGTGCGGGTTTCCTCGACCATCCGACTGAGGTGGGGTTCCTTTAGTCGGGAGAATAATTCGGAGTAAAACTGGTCTCGATACTTGGCGATGTTCGGCAGCAGGTGAGCGAGCGTGACCGTGGAATCATGTGCTCCCGGTCCATAACCGCATATTCCAGCAGCCATCAGGATGGTGCCGGCTAAAACTGAACCAGCTTCAAAAATCAATTCTTCTTGAGGTAATTCGCTTGGCTCATATACGCGAAGCGTTAACGCATCTAGTGTGATCTGGTGGATAACAAAACGGCGAAAACGCCCTTGGTTATCGATGTGGTGCTCATCCCATTGACCAAAGTGATGATTGGGACGTTTGTTAACAGGATGGTCAAAATCGAAGGAGCGTGGGTCGACTGCTAATTCATCCAACAACTCCGGGTCGAATTGGGCCATCTCCAATATTTCCGAATCGGTACCACGCAATAACTCGATTGCGCATTCTACAACCTTTCGATGAGGTCCATTGGCAACGCCAGCACCGCGAATGTAGAGCGGGAGAGGACGCACCCATTCGTGCTCGAAGGGTTCCAGTTTCCGGGTTTCCAGTACGGCGACAGGACGGTGTCCAATGTAGTCGTTTAATTTTCCCACGACCGAACTGACGATTTCGTTTAATTCCCCTTCCAGGGACGCTTGCTGCAAAACCGTTTCAAAGATACGCCCGATGAAAAAGGCATTAAAAAGTGACTCGCTGCTGCGGTGAAAAAGTAAATCTCGGTGATGGCTGAGGTACGCCGGTAGAATATGTTGGAAGGTTAATTGCAAAACGCGTTGCGCTTGCTCTGGGTGTTCCAGGGCTTTGTCTTGTGTGCGGGCAATTTCCAATTCATGGAATAGGATTTCGAAAATTTGTTCGTGTGGCAGTAAATCACTTTCGTGATCTAGGGCCAGACCGAACAGATCGTTTAGATCTCGCAGCATGGCGGTATCTTCGGCGCCGGAAGAAAAATTCAGGTAACCGAGGATGCGGCGGACCTGTTGCCGAGTATCTTCATCCAGTTTTGGCAGTTGGTTCTTTTCCATGCGGGGCGGTAGGGGCAATCGCTGAGAGACGCCAATAAGTTGTTGAAGACAGAATTAGGAAACGTGGCTTGATGGTCGTTGAGGAGGCACGGGTACGGAGCGACGTCGATTGCGAATGTAACCGTCAAAAACGACCCTTGGCCTCCCTGAACATAGTACGAAATCGGACTTCGAAAGGTCTATGGGGCGTGAGGGGCGGGCGGGACCGCTGCTGAGGCCGCCTGCTGTTTTGGGGTCCGTGGCAGGAGATGCGTTATTACCCGGAGGATCGGGCCTGAATTAGCACGATGTCAGCGGAAGCAGGGCCGCCAAATAGGTCGGTTTTCGCGGTTTGAGCCGATTTAGCTGGAATCCACCAAAATGCAGGGGTGTTGGGGCATCTCCGTTCGAAAAATATTATGACAATACACTGAATTGCAGCTAATATTGAGATAGCAGTTTTTTTTGACTTTTTCGCTTTTAACGGTCCGCCGGCATCTTTGAGTTTGCCTCCGGGATGAGCGACTGTTGAACCTTAAAGTGGTGGAATGATGAAACGAATTTCTGGCTGGTTACTCGCGGTTGTTTTATGTTTGCCCGTTGCCCATGCAGCGGCCGAAGATACGGGCGAGGCGGGATTGAATATGCTTTGGCAATCTCAGGTCAGGGTAGACGGTAGCCGTGACACCGTTTCTGAGATCGTTTTACAGGTCCATGATGACCGAGCCGTCTCCTATTACGAGATTCTCGGTCCAGGCTTGCGGGAAGTCGTTGGCTTGGATGATTTGAATCCGCGCGGAGTTGCTTTCCGTGACGTCTATCCAGAAGACCCTACTCAGGGGGCACGGGAATGGGCGGAGATGAAGGCTGAAATTTTCAAGGCCGAAGGGTTCAAAGATCTGTCAGTCACGCTCGTGACGGTTCCACAAACGACCCTCTATGCGATTACAGGTGAGGGTGGCGTGCATGCCATTGATGCGGAAACCGGTCAAACACGTTGGGTGACTCGAGTCGGTCCATCCTCGGCACCGACGGTCGGTATTGCGGCCAACAACACCCGTGTTCTGGCGGTTCGGGGTTCGAAAGTTTATTGTCTCGATTCCTCAAACGGCGAAGAGATCTGGTCCCGTTATTGTTACTACGCTCCGGGTGGCGGCGTCGCGATGTCCGATGATTTCGCGTACGTGACCTCCGTCGAGGGGCGTTTGCAAATGTTCCCATTGAATGACACGGGGTTACCGGAAGCTTATTTCGCATCTTCGGGGGCAGCAACGTTTGACCCAGAGGTGACTGCGACCACCGTTTCATGGGCAACCGAGCGTGGATACTTCAATGTGGCTCTCAGTACAGAAACCTCGTTGCAATACCGTTTAGAGACGGACGACGTATTCGAAGCACCAGGCACCGCTGTGGGTGGGATGCTGGTTGCGAACTCGTTGAATGGGAAGGTCTATGCGGTCGATGAAGATATGGGGACCGTTGAGTGGGAATTCGCGGTCGGTGAACCGCTCGCCAAAAAGCCTGTGGCGTTGGGAACCGACGTCGTGATGCTGATCACGCTCCGCGATAACCTTATTCCTCTGAATGCAAAAACCGGAAAAAT
>JAAEPL010000082.1 GCA_024232675.1 Planctomycetaceae bacterium | reverse complement strand
TTCACTCTGTTCTTTCGCTTTCACCCGCATGCCCAGGCAAGCCTGCTCATCGAGCCTGGGAATGTGCTTCCACAATTGGCTATCGTTCCGTATGCGATATTCTTGGGAACTACTTGCGGTTAGCCAGCGTCAAAGCAAACCACATTAACGATTGGATTTCATTGAGGAGAACAATTCAGTGAAGCTATTTACGATTACAGTTTTGCTATGGGTGTCTTTTGTTTTTACCGCTTTTCTGCCAGTAAGCTATGGTCAGGGAGCCGTCGAAATGCCGTGGGGCAAGCAACTTTCGGGCCTGCAAGTACGGATTCGGGCGTGTCCTGAGTCGGAAAGCAGGAAAGGCAAGGCGTTGATGATCTTCGAAGTACGCAATGCATCCGAACAGCCAGTTGAGTTTTGTTGGTGGCAAAGTCCTCTGGAGAGGCAGTGGGCGGCGAATCGATTTAAGGTCATCGGGCCAGAGGGCGAGGTGGCATATGAGGGGGCCATGATCAAGAGAACCGCTCCCAGTAAAAAGAGCGGCGACTATACGACACTTCGATCAGGATGGACGCTTGGAGTCGAGTTCGATCTCGCAGAAGCTTACCGCATGAAAGCCGGTCGGAAATATTCGATCCGCTTCGAGGGGACGAATCTGGGTCCGTTACCGGCATCCAATAAAATCGAATTTGAGCTTCGGTAATTTGCTGCTCTACAGTGATCGCGTGGAGTCGCCAAGCAAAAAAGGGGCCAAGAGCCTTTTTTGTTCCTAAGGCTGATGCCCCCTTGGGGATTTTGAGGGGTTCCTAATGACCGGAATTACTTCCTTCTTTATGAACGTCTTCTTGCTTTCCCGCGGCCTGTGCTTCGGCATACTTGCGAACGTCGCCGGTGATCTTCATCGAACAGAAAGTGGGGCCGCACATCGAGCAGAAGTGAGCGGTCTTGGCACCTTCAGCAGGCAAGGTTTCATCGTGATACTCGATTGCACGGGCGGGATCGAGTCCGAGTGCAAACTGGTCTCGCCAACGGAATTCAAAACGAGCTTTGGACAGTGCGTTGTCACGGATTTGAGCCGCCGGATGGCCTTTCGCAAGGTCCGCTGCATGGGCCGCAATCTTGTAAGTCACAACCCCTTCGCGAACATCGTTTCGGTCCGGCAGTCCCAGATGTTCTTTGGGAGTCACGTAGCAAAGCATCGCACAACCATACCAGCCAATCTGGGCCGCTCCGATACCTGAGGTGAAGTGGTCGTAACCCGGAGCAATATCGGTCGTCAGGGGACCCAGCGTGTAGAAGGGCGCTTCATGACACCATTCGATTTGCTTTTGCATGTTCTCTTGAATCAGGTGCATCGGCACGTGTCCGGGCCCCTCGTTCATGACTTGGCATCCTTTGGCCCAAGCACGTTGGGTGAGCTCACCCTGAACTTCCAGTTCGGCCAGTTGAGCATAGTCATTCGCATCGGCGATCGAGCCGGGACGTAAACCGTCACCGATCGAGAAGCTCACATCATAAGCGGCGCAGATATCGCAAATCTCGTCCCAGTGTTCGTAGAGAAAGTTTTCTTTCTCGTGATGGATACACCATTTCGCCAAGATGGAACCGCCACGAGAAACAATCCCCGTCATCCGTTTGGCGGTGTGGGGAACAAACGCTTTGAGTACTCCAGCGTGAATCGTAAAGTAATCAACGCCTTGCTCAGCCTGCTCGATTAACGTGTCGCGGAACAACTCCCACGTTAACGCCTCAATGCTTCCACCTGTTTTTTCCAGAGCTTGGTAAATCGGAACGGTCCCGATCGGAACGGGGCTGTTGCGAATGATCCACTCGCGGGTCGCGTGGATGTTCTTTCCGGTTGAAAGATCCATGACCGTGTCGGCACCCCACTTTGTCGCCCAACGCATTTTCTCGACTTCTTCGTCGATGGTCGAAGTGACTGCGGAGTTACCGATGTTGGCGTTAATCTTTACTAGAAAGTTCCGGCCGATAATCATCGGCTCGTTTTCAGGATGGTTGATGTTGGCAGGGATGATCGCGCGACCTCGGGCTACCTCGGAACGTACATATTCAGGGGTAATGAAAGCCGGCGTCATGGCTCCCCAAGATTGTCCCGGGTGCTGGTGATTGAGGCGATTGCGTGGTACCTGCTGGGTCGGGTCGACCTCGGAAGGCCGCGGCATTTCATAGCCAGCGGGCGTGGAGCATAACTGCCGAATACGTTCGGACGCTTCTGGCGGTAGGTCTTTAAGATTTGGATATTTGTCAGCAATCGTCTCAAACGCTTCTTTGCGACCGAGGTTTTCGCGAATGGCGACGTATTCCATCTCCGGTGTAATGATCCCCTGATCCGCATACCACTTCTGCGTAACGGGATGCCAATCACCCTCGCCATCCGCACTGCCTTTGGCTCGCAAAGGCTTGCGTTTCAATCCGGGGTATTCCTTAAGTCGGTTCTTTACTTTTTTCAGCTCGTTGTACTTTTCCGAATGCGCTTCGGAGAGATAGCCGTTGTCTTCGGGACTGACCTGGCGGCCCGTGTACTCTTCGACATCGGCTCGAGCTAAAATCCAGCTCCTCTTCAACGCCGGCAGCCCTTGCGTCAAATCGCCTTCAAATTCGGGATCTCCCCA
>JAAEPL010000081.1 GCA_024232675.1 Planctomycetaceae bacterium | reverse complement strand
TAAAGTAACTTGGTCTGGCGAAGCAGACTTGGATTTATACGTCGAAGAACCCGGTGGCACGATCTGTTCTAGAGAACAAGAACGCACCATTTGTGGCGGTATCATGATGGGCGACAAAGCCTCTCGACCCGATGAATCGGGGCAGGTTTCAGAATACTACGTATTGCCCAAGGGCTTTGCCGGTGACTACCGCATCGCGGTACGCCGTGTTTGGGGAGAGGTTCCAGCTGGTAAAGTCACCGTTGAGGTTTTCCGCAACTATCGTTCGCAAGCTGAATCCAGCATGAAACGACAGGTCGCCATGGATGACGTTGGTGCCATCGTAGTATTTAAGCTCGACGAGGGACGCCGAACAGAAAAGCTGAATCAGGCTGCCATCGAAACGGTTTCTCGACAAGCTTTTGTGACTGACCGAGAAATGCTCGCTCAACAACTTGCAACCTACAATGGCTCCTTGGCCTCTCGAAATCATGTAACCAATAGTCCCGAGGGTCGGAAGGCCGCCGAACGCCAACGAAATGGCCTGCGGCGTCCTATCGGTTTCCAACCTGATATCACCACGTTCCCGGTTGGTAAAGGGATCTCGGCTCAAGCCACAACAGCCGACCGTTTGTACGTGGTCGTTTCAACGCCTTTCCAGTTATTCAGCGATATTACCAACGTGTCGACGTTTAACTTCGTCACGGGTGCTGGTGGTACGGGTTCTGGAGCCGGTGCAGGAGCTGGTGCAGGAGCAGGTGCTGGTGCTGGTGCGGGTACTGGTTCCGGTTAATGGAATCCGCTAAATCAAGAAATGCCGCGTATTTTTACGCGGCATTTTTTTTGCGCCGTGCTTTCGCTACATTGGGTTCACCGATGTGACTTTTCTGGGAAGCGAACTATGCCAATCCGAAACTTAATCTTTATTGGAATGGCGATTGTCGTCTCCTTATGCTGCTACTCCATAGCCGAAAAAAACCGCTATGCCAGTATCCTTAGCGAGGCGATGCAAATCGTCCGTGAGGAATCGCTCGTCACCAGGTCGGAACGTGAGCTTTTTAACGCTGCCATGGAGGGGATGCTGGGCAGTTTGGATCCCAACTCGGGCTTTATCTCCCAATCTGAATACAAATCATTTGATGAAGACCTAAATCAGGAATTCGTAGGCGTGGGGATGGAGCTAGAGCGTGATGAAGAAAATAAATGCATCCGCGTGGTCAGTCCTATCCCCGGTACCCCCGCTTATCGCGCTGGATTGCAGGTAGCGGATGTGATTTTGGAGATCGACGGTAATTCGACCGCCGGGATTTCGCGAACGGATGCCGTCAAATTGATCCGCGGACCCAAAGGCGAAACCGTCGTGTTTTTGGTGGAGAGAAAGGGCAGGGAGGCACCATTCAATATTTCGGTACTGCGTGACGCGATTCCTGTGCCTTCCATTTATGGTGACACCCGTAATGAAGACGGTAGTTGGAATTTTGTGCTCAGTGAGAATGAGCGAATCGGTTACATTCGCTTACTGCAGTTCGGAAAGCGCTCCACGGAGGAACTGCGTGAGGCGTTACGTTCGCTAAACGGTAAAGTCGATGGTTTTATTCTCGATTTGAGATTTAACCCTGGGGGGCTACTGGATGCCGCGATCGATATCAGCGATATGTTTATCGGTCGAGAGGTGCTTATCGTGCAAACGAAAGAACGCGATGGCAACGTTGTCAGTCGACGATATGCCACCAGTGAAACTGATTTAGATCCTCGGATTCCTGTGGTTGTGATCGTGAATGAGTTTTCTGCCAGTGCCTCCGAAATTGTGGCGGCCTGTTTGCAAGATCACGACCGCGCTGTCGTGGTTGGTGAGCAGACTTGGGGTAAAGGGACTGTGCAGGATTTGATCACTCTGGAGAAAGATCGTAGTGTCATGCGATTGACCACCGCCAGTTATTGGAGGCCTTCCGGACAGAACATTGATCGCACTGTTTTACAATTGGATGATCCTAGCCAGTATGGCGTCAAACCGTCAGAAGGGTTTGAGGTAGAGTTGACCGAGGAGCAAGCGAATAGCATTGGTCGGGCGCGTAATCAGCGAGACCAAGAAATTCTCAAAACCGGGCAGCAGAGATTGGAGTCGGGCGACAACTCTTGGTTGGAAACAGATCTGCCGCTCAAGCGAGCCGTCGAATACCTGCAGTCAATGATCGATACGCGTTCTGTAGCTGTGCAATAGGTCGGTTACCGGGACTCTCTTGCTCCGCTGTTTCCGGAGTTCACGCTGGCATCTCACCTAAGCACGGTTATTGGCGTGTGGGGAGCTTTGATCCTTCAGGGGTATTCTCTGGGCAGATTCTGCAGGCCTCCCCAGGGTCGGTTGCCGTGTGTTTGTACAAACCACGGGTCGCCCAAAGTTCAAGCCGCCAATCATAGGCCCGTGACTGCTTTGCTGGCGTTGCTTTGCTGGCAAGTGTTTGAGTCTCAGAGGCAGGGATTTAGGTCCGTTTGTGATGCCCCTCGGGTGTGCTCAGTCGCTGTTTGCCGTCGTTGCATGTCGGTGCGGCAGCCTCAGGCGAGAGAGTGTAGCCATAGGCTTGCTGGCAATTTAGGTAATTGAAGATACCTTTCACGATTATTTCGAGATTAACGAAAGTTCCCATTATATCGAATCCGATAAATATTACGTCGGTGAATAACTCGAAAGAATTGCGAGCGTTCACCCGCAATTACCCCCTTAGGAAAGAAGCAATGTATTTGCCACGGTTAAGCCATCTCGGTTCTGCATTATTGGTCGGCTCTTTGGTTTTTTGCGGCCTGGTCTCCAGTGCTGACGCTCAAACCAATGGGAGGTCCCCTCAGTTATCCAGCCCCCAGTCACGGGCGATATCCAATCGGTATCAGCCGCAGATTATGCGTCCGCGGGGAATGGTGACCAGTCGAGTGGTCAGCCAGCAACAGGTGGAACAGCCTCAAACTAACCAACCCGAATCGGTGGTCTCACCATCGCCGACCCCGGCTGCGCAGAACAACAACGCAGCACCCTCGGTCGATATGATGATTCCGGAAGGTGCCTATTTCGAAGACGGTTTCGTCGACGGTGGCTACATGGAAGGCGATTGTGGTTGCACCGACGGTTGCTGTGGTGGCCAAATTGGTTGCCGCGGAGAATGCGGTGGCAGCTGTTGCGGGCCTCTGTACGACCCACGAGATTGCAATGTCGGTCAGGATTGTTGGTTGAACGGTCTGGGCGGCATTCTATGTAATTCAGAATACTTTAGCGGTGTACAAGGATTCAAGCATCAGTTTTTTGCGGACCCTCAGGGCTTACCCCAACCTGATAACTGTGCCTTTGGTTATCACATCGGTTTCAATGCTGGCCTGCCACTTTATAACCTGACGTGCGGTTTGGTGTCCGGTCAAATCGGCATAAATTACACTCGCTCCAATCAAAATAATGCTCTCTCGCCAACCTCCGAGCGTGATCAGACGTTCGTTACGGCAGGTCTGTTTCGCCGAGTCGATTACGGGATTCAATTCGGGGCGGTTGCCGATGTGTTGGCCTCGGATTTCGGAGCGGATTTAGACATCGTACAAGTCCGTTCAGAAATCAGTTGGGTTTGGGCGGGAGGATCTAACGCAGGATTTCGTGCCAACCGCGCTACCCAAGACGGGCGGATTGCGATAGGCGGAGAGTTCGTGCCTTTCGTCGAAATCGTTCCCTTAAACACCTACACTTTGTTCTATCGTAACGCCTGTCGTAACGGTGGTTATATGGAATGTTACATCGGACGTACGGATGAGCATCATACGATCCTCGGTGCCGACTATGATTTGCCCATCGGAGAAAAAACGGCTCTTTACGGCGGGTTCAATTACCTCAATCCTGACGATGAAATTGCTTTCGCTGACAACGAAGCTTGGAACATTCAAATGGGGATAAGTTTCCGCCCTCGCGGTCGGGATTGGTACAAGTTCTACCACCGCCCATTATTCAAAGTTGCGAACAATGGTTCGATGGTCCAAAGCCGAGCTCCTTTTACACCATAAAATCGGCGAAAAACCATCAAGAAAAAACCTTGGCGACTTTGTTTGCCAAGGTTTTTTGTGTTTTAAACCAGCGGTTGTGGCGACTGAAAGACGCCTGTGTTGGAGAGGCGTCGCAATCTTTTGTGAGTTCGCTCAGGAACCTTCCAAGATTAGAACTCGGCGTTTCCTGGTGTACGTGGGAATGGGATTACATCCCGGACGTTGGTCATGCCGGTGACGAACTGGACAACACGTTCCAACCCCAGGCCGAATCCTGAGTGGGGTACGGTGCCAAACTTTCGTAGATCGAGATACCACCAGTATTCTTCTTCTGGCATATCCATTTCTGCCATGCGTGACTTGATGACGTCGAGTCGATGTTCTCGTTGGGCCCCCCCAATGATCTCGCCGATTTGGGGGACTAGCACGTCCATGCCACGGACGGTCTTTTCGTCTTCGTTACAGTACATGTAAAAGGGTTTGATGCTTCGCGGGTAATCATAAAGAATGACCGGCGATTTGAAGTGCTGTTCCGTTAGGTAACGTTCATGTTCAGATTGCAAGTCGGCGCCCCATTTCACGGGGAATTGGAATTTTGCGTCGCTTTTTTCCAGAATTTCAATCGCCTCGGTATAAGAGCAGCGGACGAAATCGCTTTCAATAATCGCTGCCAATACTTCACGAATCGGTTCGCTTTTGTTTTGCTTATTCCAAGGCAGGTAAGGGCTGGAGAAAAACTCCATGTCTTCAGCACAATGTTCCAATGCGTCTTTGAAGATGCGTTTCAAAAAAGACTCAGCCAAATCCATGTTGTCATCAAGTTCATAGAAGGCCATCTCTGGTTCAATCATCCAAAACTCAGAGAGATGTCTTGATGTGTTAGATTTTTCCGCGCGAAAGGTGGGACCAAAGGTGTAGATTTTGCCGAGAGCGCAAGCGTAGGTTTCGCCTTCGAGTTGGCCGCTCACTGTGAGATAGGCCGGCTCTCCGAAAAAGTCAAAGTTGTAATCCATCTTCTCGATTGACTTTTTGGCAACGAAATCCAGATCCAAAGTCGTGACTTGGAACATCTCGCCAGCACCTTCACAATCACTGGTCGTGATGACGGGCGTGTGAACGTAAAGAAATCCCCGTTCCTGAAAAAACTGGTGGATCGAATTACAAATGCAATTCTTTACACGAGCCACAGCACCAATGGTGCGGGTGCGTGGACGCAGGTGGGCCCACTCGCGTAATTTTTCCATCGAGTGGCGTTCACCCTTACCGCGTTTTTGCAGCGGGTATTCTTCAGGGTCGGCAGCACCGATTAAGTTAACCGACATGGTTTCTATTTCGGTCGACTGGCCTTTGCCGGCTGATTCGACCACTTTCCCAATTATTTCCACACTGCAACCGGTGGTCAGTTTGCGGACAACGGACTCATAGTTATCCAGTTCGCCTGGAGCAATGGCTTGCACATTGCCCAAGCACGAGCCGTCATTAATTTCCAGGAAACTAAATCCAGCTTTGGAATCGCGGCGGGTTTGTACCCATCCGAGCAAGCGGACTTGAGTGCCGATGACGGCGGGGTCTCGTGCCTGTTGGACGCTGATATGGGTGACTTGGGAATCGGATTCGGTATCCATGAATTTCAACTACTGGGGGTGACGTAGGAGCAGCAAAAGCGGTGACCACTGCGATGAAGCATTTAATATATGGATTAATGGTAATCTGGGAATCGCAGATCGTAGAAGTGTCTGCGATCAGCGAGAAAAACCAGTCGGGGTGCGACCCGTAACGTTCGGATTGAGCGATGTTATATTGGGATTTCGCACTGCGTTTGCAGTTGGTGCTGCTCAGGAGGGTCGCGGCAGCGGCGAAAGCAGGATTGTCCATTATTAAAAAAAAAACCGCGGCGAAATGTATCGCCGCGGTCTTTGTATGTAAGTCAGACTCGTTACACGTACGTTTAGTACATGTCGTGTCCACCACCGTGACCTTGTCCCTTATCCTTGGGAATGTCTGCTACCAAGGCATCGCTGGTCAGCAACAAAGTCGCTACGCTCGCGGCGTTGGACAGCGCGGTCTTGGTGACTTTGGCTGGGTCAATGACACCGGCTTTCACCAAGTCTTCGTAGGTGTCAGTCAGGGCGTTGTAGCCGGCGTTGCCTTTGGAATCGATGACCTTTTCGCAAACGATACCACCGTCTTGGCCGGCGTTCTCAGCGATCATGGTCAAAGGAGCGCGACAAGCTCGAACGACGATGTTGTAACCAATTTTCTGGTCATCGATCATCTCTTCGTTCATCTTCACTTTGGAAGCGGCACGCAAAAGGCCTACGCCACCTCCCGCGAGAATGCCCTCTTCAACCGCTGCTCGAGTCGCGTGCAATGCATCTTCAACGCGAGCTTTCTTTTCTTTCATTTCTGATTCCGTGGCAGCACCGACGTTTACTTTGGCAACGCCACCCGCCAATTTAGCCAGACGCTCTTCCAGCTTTTCTTTGTCGTAATCGCTGGACGTGTTGTCAATTTCGCGGCGAATTACGTCGATTCGCTCCTTGATGTCTTTGCTGGATCCAGCACCTTCGATGACCGTGGTGTTGTCTTTGTCGATCAAAACCTTTTTCGCCCGACCGAGATCAGCGATGGTTAAGGTTTCAAGTTTACGACCCAAGGCTTCAAAGATCGCGGTTCCGCCGGTCAGCACGGCGATGTCTTCCATCATAGCTTTGCGACGGTCACCGTAGCCGGGAGCTTTCACAGCGCAGATGTTTAGCGTGCCACGCAAACGGTTAATAACCAGCGTCTGCAAGGCTTCGCCGTCGACGTCTTCAGCCACGATCAAAAGTGGCTTGCTCTGTTGGACAACTTGTTCCAGCAGTGGTACCAAATCCTTGATGTTGGACAGCTTCTTTTCGTAGACCAAGATGTAAGGATCTTCCAGAACACATTCCATGCTGCCAGGATCGGTTACGAAGTAGGGCGACAGGTAACCCTTGTCGAACTGCATACCTTCGACCCACTCGACTTCGGTGTTCAGGCTTTTGCCTTCATCGACAGTGATCACACCGTCTTTGCCGACCTTTTCCATTGCACCGGCCAGTAATTCACCGATCTCGCGATCGTTGTTGGCAGCAATCGATGCCACATTGGACATTTCATCAGCGGTCTTAACGTTGATCGAGGCTTTGCCTAATTGAGCGTTGATGTCTTTGACAGCGCCCTCGATGCCTTCTTTCAATTGAATGGGGTTCACACCAGCCGTTACAGCTCGTAGACCTTCGTTGAAAATGGCTTCGGCCAACACGGTTGCCGTGGTGGTTCCATCGCCAGCAACATCAGATGTTTTGCTGGCAACTTCCTTAACCATTTGAGCACCCATGTTTTCGTAGGTGTCTTCCAGTTCGATCTCTTTCGCGACGCTGACACCGTCTTTGGTGACTGTCGGTGAGCCGAAGCTTTTTTGTAGGATTACATTACGACCTTTGGGGCCGAGGGTTACTTTGACGGCGCGAGCGAGTTTGGAAACGCCGCGGCGAATTGCTTCGCGGGCTTCTTGCTCGAATGCAATCATCTTAGCCATGGATAAAACTCCAGTTGAATTTAAGTTTGATTTGAGGTTGGAAAGCTCTCTCGGCGAGCTCGCCAAGAATGGATTGGGTGTTACTCGATGATGGCCAACACGTCGTCTTCACGCATCAGCAGGTACTCGGCGTCGCCAAATTTCATTTCTTCGGGACCGTAAGAGGTGAAGAGGATGCGGTCACCCTCTTTCACTTGCATTTCGGACCGGCTGCCGTCGGCCAACATACGGCCTTGGCCAACGCTCAGCACGATGCCTCGTGAGGGCTTGTCCTTCGCGGCGTCTGGCAGCACGATCCCGCCAGCCGTCGTCTCTTGCGAATCGTCGCGTTGAACGACCAATCGATCCCCGAGTGGCTGTAGGTTGACTTTGGTCTTGGCTTTTTTCTTCGTGGCAGTCGCCATTTGAGGGTATCCTCCAGAAATCGGGTGGTTCGGTATCTAAAACGGGCAACAAGGCCCTGGCGGTTCAATTAGTGTCAGGCACGAGGTGACAGAAATGCGCACCTCAACCCGGGACGTCAACCTACTGTTGCAACTAGCGCGCCAATTCTCCTCGCGTCGCCAAGCATCTCTTATTCGATCGGGATGCCAGCACTTTCACCCGTTGTTTGGTGGTTATTCGTCGGAATCGGCGTTTTGTGGTCGCCAGGAAGGGGCCGCTCACAGGCAGAAAAAGACTCGCTTGGATGCAGAAGTTGCTGACAAATTGGCATCCCTGAACCGGAACCGCGAACGGTTTTTATCAGATTAGCTGTCAGTCGCCGCAAAACCCGCAAAAAGAGGGGGTCTGAGGTGGGCTGAACCCGGTTTCCACGGCAATTAACGGTTGCCAAAGAGATCGCGGGTTGCAGAATAGAGGTAGGCCCAAGTCGCCAGCACTCAGGTTTCAAATCGCATTCGAGTGTTGAGCAGATAATCAGGGCATCGCCCACACTCCGATAGACAGCAGCGAAATCAACGGACGGTTAATAAGACATGGCCATTCCAACTAAATGCAAGTGTGGGTTTTCCTTCTCGGCCAAGGATGGGTTAGCAGGGAAAAAGGTGAAGTGTCCACGGTGTCAGACTGTCTTGCAGATACCTGAAAAAGCGGGATTGCCACCGGCAGCCGCCACCAGCAATCCTGCTGTAAACAAGAAATTGCTGGATCTATTGGACGATGCTGGGGTTAAGGATACTCCCAAAGGTCCAATTTGTGCCGCCTGCGGCGCGGAAATGGATCCCACTGCCGTGATTTGCATCGATTGCGGCTACAACGTGGCAACCGGCCAGTATCTGGAAACCTACACCGATGAAGACCTGGCTGATCAGGTCGGTACCACCGACATGACGGACGCCGAAAAGGCGATCGCCAAAGCCGAGAGAGAGATCGACGAGAACCCCATCTCGGCTGAAGAACAAGATTTTGGCGACGGCGCAGACGCCTACATTGTGGCTTTGGCAGGCTTTGCGATTTTTGGCATTCTCGTGCTGATGGGCTTGGGCACGGTTCTGATAATGGAAACCCTGACGGATGAGATCAACACTGGGCTAATCAGCGCGGTGGCAGGAACGGGTATTTACGTTGCTTGCGGGGTTTGGATATCAATCATTGCGTTTAGAAGTCAGTTCGGGCAAGGACTCGGCTGTGTGCTTTCCGGTGGTTTGTATTGTCCGATCTACGGTGTCATGAGAGGTGCGGGGACGATCGCAATCGCGATTATCATGGGCGTTGCTGCATTGGCTGCTGCTGCCTCATGGTTCTATTGCATGCAGACTGGCGTATTTGACTAGCCGCTAGTTCTGGCCTCGTTCACCTTGCGTTCGCCCGCAGAAGGCGAGCCTGCTCAAGTGTTTCAGCGTAAAGGGTCTGGCTTAGCCGACGTTTTTTCCGGCCTTTTCTTTCACCAATGCGCTGCTGTTAAGGTGGTGGAGGCTCGGCTCTAGTATGCTCCTTGGCGTCTCTCTTCGTATTGGTATCTGAAAGCCAAGTGAACTTGGTGAACTTGTTCTCTTAGGGATTCTCGCTGCCCTGATGGCGTCTGTTTCGGTGAGCTGTTTGCCGATTCGCGTTTGACTTTGCCGGATGTCGGAGAAATCGGGGAGGCGTCCAAACGGCTATATCCGGCATGGCTTACCCGATCCTAAAACGTCGGTATTCATGGGCTCAGATAGACGAATTTGTGACAGTTTTGGCATAGACGCTAATAGGTGACAGCAGTAACCTTTAGCGTATTCATCCTCTGTCCCCTGATGTGCTGAATGAGCCGACGATCGTTTTTTGGAAAGCGAATGCCATTCTTTGGCAACCGCGCCATGTTGATCATGTGCGTGGTGTTCTTCGTATTACCCTTCCTGCTGCGAGGCGCTAGGGAATCGGTTGACAATATCAAAAATGATGTTGCCGATTGGTTGCCCCAGTCCTTTGAAGAGACAAAAGAGCTACAGGTCTTTCGAGATTATTTTCTCGGCGACCAATTTGTTGTCATAAGTTGGCAGGGCTGTAATGAGCGCGACGACCGCTTTGCCAGAGTTTTGGCAAACCTGAAGCGGGAGTCGGTAGAAGGCGGCAATGAGGAACAAGCTCGCCTTGATGCCATGGAGGACAAGGAGACGGAGGAGTACCAGCGTCGTAAAGAGGAGCTGGACGCCAAAGAGTGGGCCACGGATTTGGGGCTTCACACCACGGGAGATTATTACACCTCGTGGGGTCAGTACAACGAAAAATGGCTGCAAGGTAAAAACAAGCAGTGGTATTTCATTCGCCAGGATGGCAGCATCTTCGAATGGAACGGCCGCAGTAACCTGATCGATGTATCGGGGCGTATGCTGCAAAGGTTTTTCAAGGGTAAAAACAAAGCGGACGGTAAGTTCCTTAAGCGCTTTGGTAATCCCGAGAACAACCGCTTCTATCAGAATCCTGAACTGTTGCACGCCCGCTTCTTTACGGACGTAACGACGGGTCCCGATATTTTTGAGCTGATGGCAGGTCAAAATGGCACGATGATTCGTGGGAACTACAGCGAGGATGAGAAAGAGGCTTTAGATGCCAGGATTGAATCGCACAAGCGTCTCACGGGAGTGCTGTTTGGCCCGGTACCTGATCCAGAATTTGACTGGACGTTAAATTCATTCTTGCAGATTTTGCCGCCAGAAGAAAAAGCGCAAGTCGATAAGGATCGTGAGTACGAGTACCAAGCTTTTGTCGACAAACTGGTCGCAGACCAATACGGCGGCGATATCGCGAACCTCCGCAATGCTCCGCAAAGTCGTAAGCTGGAGCATTGGTATCGCCTGTTTAACAAATTAGAGATTTCACCGCCGCCGCGTCAAACCTGCTTGGTTGTGACCTTGAATGACCCCGTGCTGGACGAGTTAGCACGGGCTGTTGGACGCCCCGTTTTGGGGAAACCGAGAGGACGAATTCTAGAAATTGCGACCGGCATGTGCGGGATTGATGCCGAGAACCTAAGGATTGGCGGACCGCCAGTTGATAACGTCGCGATCGATGAAGAAGGCTCGATCACGCTGTTCCGATTGGTCGGCCTTTCAGCATTTATTGGGATTACCTTGGCCTGGCTGAGTTTTCGCAGCATCCGCGTGACGATGATGTTGTTTTTCGTCGGCGGTGTCGCGGCCATTAGCAGTTTGGCGATCGTCTGGTTCCTCGGTGGAACGATGGATGCCATTTTAATGACCATGCCTTCGCTGGTTTATGTATTGGGACTGTCGGGGGCAGTTCACGTTGTCAACTACTACCGAGATGCCTGTCGCGAAAAAGGGGAAGGCCGGGCCGCCGATATCGCGGTCAAACACGGACTTTTTCCCTGTGCCTTAGCGGCCTTCACAACGGCCTTAGGGTTAATCTCGCTGTGTACCAGTAATCTAACCCCGATCAATAAATTCGGGTTTTACTCTGCCATTGCGACCGTTGCGACTGTCGTCTTGCTGTTCACCTATTTGCCATCCGCGTTAACGATTTGGCCTCCTGGCTATGGTCGGAAAACGCCCGAGGGCGACGCCGGAGGAAAGGCGAAGTTCAGCCTCGCCAATTTTGTTGAGTCGTTTTGGGATCGAATCGGGATTTGGGTGGTCAAGCATCACATGGTGGTTTCGATCGTCGGCGTGATTTTGCTGATTGTGTTCGCCGTTGGCGTTACCCGCATCCAGACCACTGTTCAGCTTTTGAAGCTGTTTCGAAGTGACGCAAAAATCCTGCATGACTATCGTTGGATGGAGGACAACCTCGGCAAGTTGGTGCCGATGGAGTTGATGATCAAAGTCGACGGTGATACCCAAATCGCGCCCGACGAGACTCAGCAGTTATCGCCTGAGCAGATTGATAATAAATTGAGCTTTCTGCAGCGGATGGAGTTGTCCGATCGGATCCGTCGTTATGTGTTGCAGGTGTTTGGAGATGAAAGCCAAGACGAAAGTCGACGATATATTGGCAATGTGATGTCGGCTGACCTGGCGGTTCCGCTGAATAAAGTGGTGGAAACCCAACGTAGCGGTGCCACACGCGTAAGCGCGAATGGCGTACTCTGGGATAATCGCGATGCCCTCAGTGAGCAGGATTATTTTCGTGTTGATGAAAAGTCCCATGAGGAGTTTTGGCGGATTAGTTTAAGGCTCGCAGCACTTAACAACGTTGATTATGGCCAGTTCGTTGGCGAACTTAAGACGGTCGTCGAGCCCTGCCTGTCGGCCTATCGTTATCGCCAAAAGATATTGAATGCGATCCATGAAAATTACGAAGGTGAAGATAACAGTCGCCTCGGTAATCTGTTGGTCATTGGGCCTGCCCCGACGATTCAAAAATCAGGTGGACCCGAGCCCATTGTTGGGATTACTGAAGACAATCAAGTCAATCAGACCGGTATTTTTGTAAATACGCTTTACGATCTCGTGCAAAATGCCGGCTTTAGGAGCGGCAAGAAGCCGTCGGAAGGCCGCTGGCTGCAGTGGCGGAATCCGGCTTCCTGGAAAGATCTTCCGAAAGATAAATGGCCGGACGCGGACGCTTGGAAAAACCTAATTTCTGGGAAGGGTAAGCCCGGGCAACGCGTGGATTGTGTGGTATTGATTGGCGATCCCTTCGCGGATGTAGATGTCATCAAAAATTGCGCCAAGGAACTTGGTGCCCAAGTCATCATGGCGAATGATTTTGAATTCAAAATCAACCCAGACACGAAGCAACCATTGGCGGGAATGATGACCGCCTCTGATCGCAAAGAGGATGGTGACGAAACGTCTTTGATCACGACCAGTTACACCGGTATCGTGCCGATCGTTTACAAAGCTCAGAGATCGCTGTTGCTCAGTTTGATTAAGAGTATCCTCTTGGCTTTTGTCATGATCGCCGTGGTGATGATGATCCTGTTGCGGCCGTGGGGAACGAAGTTAACGCCTAGCAATGCATTTAATTTTCGTGCCGGTATGATTTCGATGATCCCCAATGTTTTCCCGATTATGATCGTTTTCGGTGCGATGGGACATTTTGGTCGACTGGTCGATATCGGGTCCATGATGACGGCCAGTGTTGCCATGGGGGTCGCCGTCGACGATACGATTCACTTCTTGAATTGGTTCCGTCAGGGCATTGCCCGCGGGATGGATCGTTTAGACGCCATCAAGTTGGCTTATAAACGAGTCGCAACGGCCATGACTCAAACCACTTTGATTGGCGGTTTTGGTCTTTCGGCTTTTGCATTCAGTACTTTCATGCCAACTCAACGGTTCGGTGTGTTGATGCTGTTGTTGCTGGTGGCTGCATTGATTGGTGACTTGATTTTGTTGCCGGCGATTTTGGCCGGCCCGCTGGGTAAGTACTTCTGCAATCTTGAAGCCAAAAAGAAAGCGGCGGAATTGCAGGAAACACTGTCCGATGGCTTGGAGGATAGTGACGTGGATGCGGGTGGAGCAGCAATGAATCTGGATATTAATGAGGCGGGCAAGCCCCATATGATCAAGTTCAAAGATTCTAAGAGTAGTGATGGGCAATCCACCGGAACAGCCTAGCAAGGCTGGAGCTCCCTTCACGGGGAGAGTGTGGACGTTTGGGTGGTTGGCATTCGCTTGACAGCCGACCCCGCATTGCATGATTTCCGCTGATGACTCGTGATATACATGCCAGTCTGACCGCCCAGGTGCATCCGCCATGGTCAGTCAGCAGGTGCTGTGCTAATGTGACGTCATGGAAAACTATTTGGAAAAAGTGGATGCCATTCTTGCTGGAATATGGGCACCTGATTCTTGGCAAACCAAAACAGCCAGTCAGCAACCGATCTACGAAGATGATGCGGCTTTGCAATCATCCTTGCGGCGGCTTGC
>JAAEPL010000080.1 GCA_024232675.1 Planctomycetaceae bacterium | reverse complement strand
GGCAGCCTTTTTTCGCAATCTGGTTTTGTTATTGGGAGCCGTCGTGGCGTTGGGCGGCGTCAGTTGGGGGGTGGCGAATTCAGGTTTTTGGAGTACCTGGTTCAACCGGAATATTTTGTTGAGCAGTGACCAATGGCCGCGCCAAACAACATTGGTGATAGAAAACGCTGAGGCAGGGGTATTGAGCCTGCTACGCGGCGAAGATCACAAACAAGTGGTGCGGGTGAGCGAAGCGAGTCAAGTCAAAACGGTGGACGTTACGATCGAATTCGATGATGGCAATGTACGCTCCCGTCAGAAAATGCGACGCACCGGGGAACTAGAGCATACGATCGTGTTTCGCAATCTCGGTAATGAATTTCAGTTTCGCGCGATCGGTGGCGATCACACGACTGATTGGGTGAATGTCTCATTGGTGGATGCGCCGAATTGGTCAGATTTATCGATGCGGGTGGAAATGCCCGAATACACTTCGGTGCAACCCTATGAACTGCCAGAAGGTGGCGGACCCCATGCAATTTTGGAAGGCAGTTCCCTGACCATTTCTGGTACCGCAAATAAACCTTTGACATCGGCAGCGTTGAAAGTGGGGGATCAGAAAACTTGGGAAATGGTTCCCGGGGAAGCCGGACAATGGCAAGCACGGATTCCCGCCGCCGATTTGATTGGCGGAAGGTACGCTTTTGATTTGACCGATGAATTTAAATTGCGTTCGAGTCGTCCGACTACGTTTTCCCTTAAAGTCAAAGCAGATCGTCCGCCTGTGGTGCGGGCTACGTTGTTGGGGATAAGTGGTTTGGTTGTTCCCAAAGCGCGAATCCCGATTCAATATTCTGTGGACGATGAGTTTAAGGTTGCGAATATGCATTTGGAGCACGCTTGGACTGGCAATTCCAATACGGCAACGCCCAATCTGGGGAGAGTCGAACTCACCACGTTGGATCCTGAACTGGCTGTCCAGATTGGACAAAATGAAATTCAGGGCGTGGCCGTGGTGGACATGGAACCCATGAACATCCCCGTTGATGTTAGCCTACGCTTGACCATTTCTGCCGATGATAATAATACGCTGACGGGACCGGGAACGGGCAAATCGAGAGAGTTTTTGTTGCGGGTTGTTTCCGAAGAAGAGTTGAGAGCGGATTTGTTGCGGCGTGAAATTGAGCAGCGAAAAGCTTTTGAGCTTGTTTTGGGGAACCAAGAGAAATTGATGTTCGATTTGCAAGCCATTTCAGATGCCCTCACTGCAGCGGATCTCCCTTTCACGCCAGAGGAAGTAAGCGATCAACTGAGGGATGCACAACGTCGCCAAAAACTGGTGGGGACTAACGTTGCCCGCGTGGCAGATCGTTTCGAAGAGTTTCTAGTTGAGGCGATTAACAACCGACTCGATGAAGCAGAAACGGCCATCGAACGTGGGCAATCAATTGAAGTTCGATTCAATGAACGAATCATCCAGCCGATACGGGAATTAGATAGCTCGCAAATTATTACCGCCGGTCAATTAATCGAGTTGGCTGGCAGAGATGTGGTTTACGACCCAGACAATAATGCCAAAACGATTGCCGTGGATGCACTGTCGGAAAGCTTGAAGAATGCGACCGCGATGCAAACGCAGGTGATTGAGACGATGCGAAATATTTTGGCTTCGATGAAAGATTCCGAAACGTACCAAGAAGTGGTCAATAAGGTGATCGAGATTAAACGCACAGAAGAGAGCATTCGAGACAAGGCTCGGGAAAAGCGTGATGAGGTTGGAGGCGGGGATATTTTTGACGACGATGAAGATATGTTCGATGACGAAGATGGCTCATCCAGCGAAGATGGTCAGGATAAGGGTAACTAGAGAGGCTTTTTATCTCAATTCTTCCTCGTCAA
This sequence comes from Planctomycetaceae bacterium, assembly GCA_024232675.1. GTDB lineage: Bacteria > Planctomycetota > Planctomycetia > Pirellulales > Pirellulaceae > CAJQPP01. Next base: position 603 of record JAAEPL010000080.1, on the reverse strand, counting down.
TGAATCCTTCCCCTGTGATTGATCTACACGAAAATTGTTGGTTCCAATTTAAGACATCTGCCAAGGCACAAACGTAAACGTGGCTATTATGAAAAAGCTATCCATTAAAAAGTCAAAGAAGGAAATCGCCATGAGAGGTTTCGTTTTTGCCGTCTTGCTAGGGCTTTTGATTTCTCCCATGAGCCTCTGCGCGCAAGAGGACGATCAACGCGCGAATGAACTCAGCGAACGACAACGTCGCGCCGAAACGAAAATGAATGAGTTGGAGGCGAAATTTGAGATCATCGCGCAGAAGCTGGAGGAGCAGGAACCTGAGCGGGCGGCACGCTTGAAGGAGGCCTTAAATCAAGCCAAGGACAAGTTGATCAAGCGAAATATGGCGAAGGTTGCCGAACTGCTTAACGAAAAGAAATATGATGAGGCGGAAGAGGCGCTGGATTCGGTGATTTTGAATCTCGAAGAACTAGTGCGTCTACTGCTCAACGATAAAGACGATAAACTCGACCGCCAGGAAGAGATCGAACAGCTCAAGAAATGGCAGCAGCAAATTGTCAAAATCAAAAAGGAACAGCAAAAGCAAACCCGAGAAACCGATAAAATCGC
>JAAEPL010000079.1 GCA_024232675.1 Planctomycetaceae bacterium | reverse complement strand
GTAGACGGTGAAATGTTTACGGGAACTTTAGCGGGTGAGGACGAAACCAAACTGATACTTAAAACGGCTGAAAAACCGCGATTGGAAATCCTTAAAGAGGATATCGATGAACGAAAACAGTCGAGTGTTTCGGTAATGCCGGCAGGGCAACTGGACCAACTGGAGCCTCAGCAAGTCAAAGATCTAATGAAATATCTTCAACTGCCGCTCCCACCCAAATAACTCCAATCTTTCCCTCGGTAGACCGCTTTGCGAATTTGCTGTCCTGCTCGGATGCCTAACACGCAATGCATGTAGCACCCTTTTTGAAATGCCATTGCCTCCCAACGCACCCGCGTCCAAGAAATTTGTGAATCCATGATTAAAAAACTTACCAGCTTTTTAGATTACGGCATGTTTGCCGAACTCGCCTTGGCAATATTTGCCCTGGTTTTTATTGCGATCGTCATTCGCACCTTGCGTATGAATTCTAAATCCGCTGAGCAACAGGCGTTAATCGTTCTTGAAGAGAGTGAAAAGGAGCAAGCGTGAATATAAAAAACTCTTCATCGAGCGTACCACCGGAGCACTCCCATGCAGTCGAACCGATGGTTCCGATGGAACATGCGTACGATGGCATCCAAGAATACGACAACCCGTTACCCGGTTGGTGGAAGTTCCTGTTTTGGGTCTCCATTATTTTTGCTCCCCTTTATTACTTTTACATTCACAGCGGTGTTGAAGGTCGCTCTCAAATTGACCAATACAACAATCATATGGCAAGTGTTTTCGAATTGCGTTTTTCAGAAATTGGCGAACTCCAGGGAGACCGAGAAACGCTTTTGAAGTACATGAACGAAAGTCCTGAATGGTTGGCCGTTGGCAAAGTGGTTTACCAAACGAACTGCGTCAGTTGCCATCGTGCCGACGGGGGTGGTTTGGTGGGACCGAATCTAACAGACGACTATTGGAAACATGTCACCAACATCGAAGACATTGTCAAAGTCATTGAAGATGGCGCTGCCAACGGCGCAATGCCTGCGTGGAGAAACCGCCTGAGCCACCAAAATCAAATTGTTTTAACCGCCGCTTACGTCGCCGCGATGCGCAAGAATCCCGTCAGTGGCAAAAGCCCGGAAGGAAAGGAAATACCCGCTTGGGAAGAATAGCGTTCCTCCATTGATTCAACCGTCACCGCAGTCGTGGTAAACCCAACAGCCACTTATCAAGTATCCATCAACGATTTTCATGAACGCACCGCATAGCAATTTTTCGCCGATCAAAAAACCGGAAGCCCGCGTCCTCAGCACGCTGGATGCCGACGGTTCACGAAATTGGTTAAAGCCCAAATTAAGCAAAGGGAAATTATTAACGCGTCGCCGCATCGTAGCCTACCTATTAATCGCTCTTTTTACCTTGCTGCCGTTTGTCAAAGTCGGTGGTAAGCCATTTGTATTACTCGATATCACGGCTCGCCAATTTACAATCTTCGGATTCACCTTCTTACCGACGGACACCATTCTGTTAGCCATGGTGATCGTCGCATGGCTGCTGGGGATATTCCTATTCACGGCGCTATTTGGGCGAGTTTGGTGTGGCTGGGCCTGCCCGCAAACGGTTTACATGGAATTTCTTTTTCGACCCGTGGAACGTTTTTTTGACGGTACTGCTGGTCGCGGTGGCCATCGCAAAAAAACACCTGCGTGGCGAGTTGCCGCGAAATACGTTACCTATTTCTTGCTCTGCATCTATCTTGCCAATACCTTCCTGGCTTATTTCATTGGTGTCGAAACGTTGGGTCGATGGGTCACCCAATCTCCGATTGAACACCCCGTGCCTTTTGCTGTGATGGCATTCGTCACCTTTGCCATGATGGTGGACTTTTGCTTTTTCAGAGAACAAATGTGCCTGATCGCCTGCCCCTACGGCCGCTTCCAATCCGTCTTGCTTGATCAGGACTCGATGATCGTTGCCTATGATAAAAAACGTGGTGAGCCGCGTGGCAAAATCAAAAAACAAGCGAACGCTTCGCTTCCCGTAATGGGTGATTGCGTTGACTGCGGCAACTGCGTGACGACCTGTCCGACGGGAATTGACATCCGTGAAGGTCTGCAAATGGAGTGCATTAATTGCACTCAGTGCATCGACGCCTGCAACGCCGTCATGTCAAAAACAGGGCGTACTGCCAACTTAATTCGTTACAGTTCCCAATCGAGGGATGCCGGTCGCACGTCAAGCATGTTACGTGCCCGCACATTAATTTACCCCTTACTACTGCTTGGCTTAACTGCCGCCTTCGTCGCTGTTTTCTTATCCAGCAAAACATTTGATGCCGTACTACTTCGTGAAACGGGAAACCCCTTTGTACTGACGGAATCCGGGGATATCCGAAACTTACTGAAATTAAAAATCACAAATCGCACCGACCGAACAATGAATTTCAATATCCATTGCCTGTCACCCGAATCTGCCGTGGTCGACGTGAGAGAAGACTCGTTATCGTTAAAACCACGGGGCGTCAGAACTTTGCACCTCAGTGTCATCGCCCCTCGAGACGAATTCAACCTAGGCCGCTCACAGGTCCGGCTAGAACTGGCAAACCAAATGGAAGAGTCGCGTATTATTTCCTTAAAACTGATTGGGCCGTACAACGAATGACCAATACAACACAGGCAACAGTGCCTAAGAATGAAAAAAAAGCACAGCTTTTGTGGACCGGCTTGATCTTGATGTTCTTCGGAATCCAAGCGGTTATTTGGAGCTTTGCCATATCGATAACCTCTCGGGATTCATCTCACGCAGTGGTCGCTGGTTACGATGAACAGGCATTGAATTGGGACGAGGTGAAAGAACTTCAGCAAGCAAGCCACTTGCTCGGGTGGCAATATGATATTTCGGTGGATGCCACGGGAGACATATTCGGCAATCGCGTTGTTACACTCCACCTGAATGATAAAGACGGAACGCCACTCGATGATGCAAATATAAAACTTTCTGTATTTCATTGTGCGATTGCAGCGGATGTACAGACACCCGAATTGGCAAAAATTGCAGCGGGCATTTATTCCGGAAAGCTCAAGGTCTCTCGACCCGGTAAGTGGCGAATCACCGGGCAAGCAACGCGTGCCGGTCAACGGTTCATGTTTGACCAAACCTTGTTCATCACGACTGACAAGGTTTCCCACGATGGGCCACCATCTCAACGTCACGAAGAGAGAATCTCAACCTCAACTCCGCTGCAAAAACATGATTTCGTTGGCTTTCAAATTTCAGCCGTGAGCCAGGGACACTAAACCATGGGCGCACTGCTAGGAACTGTTTTCATTGCCAGTCTGCTAGGCAGCTTGCATTGCGTGGGCATGTGCGGTCCCTTTGCAATGCTGGCAAGTGCTGCCGACAGAAAGAGATCAGCATATTTCCTACCAACCACGGCCTACAGTTGCGGACGCTTACTCACGTACTCTGTCGTTGGTTTAATATTTGGCGCTCTTGGAATGGCCCTAAATAACGGCACCTCGTTTGCGAACTGGCAACAATCAGCCACGTTGGTAGCGGGCTTATTAATGATCAGCATTGGTATGGTCGCATTCGCTCGGCACTGGGGAATAAAAATCAAATTACCCAAGAACTTACTCCCGATTAAACGCGTGCTAAAAGCGGGCTTCACACGCACCCAATCGATGCCGCCCATGCAACGAGCTTTTTCAATAGGCGCTTTGACCAGTTTGATGCCATGCGGTTGGCTTTACACTTTTGCTATTGCCGCTGCGGGGACCGGCAGCCCCACCAAGGGCCTGCTGGTGATGGTTGTTTTTTGGGCGGGAACCGTTCCAATCATGACAGCGCTGATGCTCGGCATGGATCGAATTGGAACTTCGTTACGCTCTCGCCTGCCAGTTTTCATGGCCAGCCTGGTCATCGTCATTGGTATATTCACCCTCGCTTATCGGGCACCCATATCACTGGGACAGGATCCCCAGGTCGTGGTGGGTACGTCCCTAAACGCCGCCAAAATACAAACAATCGATCATGCCGAACTGCCTTGCTGCCAAAGCGAGCAGGAGGCTAAGAAGTGATCGTTAAATCGATTACCGCGACCGCTTGCGCGCACTGTGGATTACCTGTGCCTACTGGGCTTGTGAATCCCAAACAGCAAAAACAATTCTGCTGTGCCGGATGTGAAGGTGCCCATGCGTTGATTCAGGAAAATGGCCTTGAGTCCTTTTACGCCATGGTGGAGAACGGTTCGCCACCGGCCATCAACCATGAGACTTCATCAGAGTCGGGTAATTTCCAAGAATACGACGAGCTGGTTTTTCAAGAAAAGTATGCCACTCGTTTGAACGAGACGAAATCGAAAATTGATCTGGCGATCGAGGGCATGCACTGCGTGGCCTGCATTTGGCTAATTGAAAAATTACCCACGATCGCTCCAGGAGTGGTGGAGGCCCGAGTCAATTGGGGTAACCGCACCGTTCGAATTGTCTGGTGCCAACAAACGATCCCCCTCTCCCATGTCGCCAAAACTCTGCAGAAATTAGGTTATTTGCCCGCACCGCTGCAACCCAACTCGCATAGGGAACGCTGGAAAATTGAAAACCGACGTCACCTGATTCGAATTGGTGTGGCGGCGGCCTGCGCGGGGAACAATATGGTGATCTCAGCCGCCTTGTATCTGGGGATGTTTTCATACATGACCACCGAGATGACTCAGTTAATGCGGGTAGCCAGCGGCGTCGTCGGACTGGCGGCACTTTGCGGACCGGGACGCGTCTTTCTACTCAGTGCGTTAGCTGCTCTTAAAACACGCACACCCCACATGGATCTTCCGATTGCCCTAGCCCTGTTTGTGGGAACTGTTGCGGGGCTTATCAATGTCGTACGTGGTCACGGTGAAATCTACTTCGATTCTCTCTCGGTTTTAATCCTGCTTTTATTAATTGGGCGGTGGGTGCAATTTCGCCAGCAAATAAAAGCCGCCAACGCCATCGATTTACTACAACAATTAACGCCCCAGAAAACTTACAAATTTGTAGAAGGCTGTCCGGTTGAGATACTGGTTGAATTGGTTGAAATCGGCGATGCGTTGCAAATCAGACAAGGTGATCTGTTTCCCGCTGACGGTTGCTTGACAAAATTCAAAACCGAAGTCGATGAGTCGATTCTGACGGGCGAAGCAACTCCAATCCACAAATCTCCTGGCCAAGATGTTTGGGCAGGCACAACCAATCTCGGTTCTGCTGTGCAAATGCGAGTCACTCAAATCGGATCGGAAACACGCATCCATCAACTGGTGGAACTGGTGGAAGAAGCAGCGAACACCAAGCCACAAATCGTCCAATGGTCCAATCGGATCGGCGGTTACTTTGTCATCGCCGTGATGCTCTTAGCCAGCTTCTCACTCGCGTGGTGGTTTTCCACAAATCGGGAAATGGCGTTCGAACGAAGCATTGCCTTACTCATTGTGGCTTGCCCTTGTGCCTTGGCCTTAGCTACGCCGCTTGCGATTGCGGTGGCAATGGGGCGGGCGGCACAACAAAGAATCATGATTAAGGGCGGGGATGTCCTGCAAGCACTCCAACAGCCCGGCAGAATTTGGTTGGATAAAACGGGTACGCTGACGAACGGCTCCCTGCACGTCGCGCGTTGGTTTGGTGAAATGAGTTGGCTAACCCCAGTGATTGCTTTAGAAAAAAACTTCAGCCATCCCGTGGCCCGCGCCATTATTAATTTCGGGAATCAAAACAGACAGCAAAAACCACTTTTCGATATCATTTCCGCCAGTAACCCCCACCTTAGAGCCACTGAGCATTCATCCGCATGTTCGAATTCGATGAATCGTCAACGAGCGCCCTTGCTCACATCTATCAAAAATCATCCGGGGCAGGGCGTAAGCGGATTCGTTGATGGCTCGCAAGTCATCATCGGTAACAAACCATTACTCACCCGATTCAATATCGACGTCGCCAATCGCCATAATCGTGTGGCGATGCAGATTGTCACACGAGGCAATTCGCCTTGCTGGATCGCGATCAACGGGCAGATCGTTGCGATTGCTGAATTAAGAGATGCAATTCGGCCAGAGGCGAAAGCAAGTATTGACGAATTAAAAAACCGAGGCTGGAAAGTTGGCATACTTTCAGGTGATCAGCAGGGAGTTGTCGATCGCGTTGCACGCGTATTAAGCATCGATCCCACCCTGGCCCTCGGTGGCATCACGCCAGAAGAAAAGATTGATAAAGTGAAGCAACACCAGGGCACCACAATCATGGTCGGCGATGGCGTTAACGACAGCGCGGCATTGGCGGCAGCCACCGTGGGCATTGCTGTCAAAGGCAGTGCAGAGGCAAGTCTAGCTGCCGCCCCAGTTTATCTTGCGAAAGTGGGCCTAGCGCCCATTCTTGAGCTGATGGATCTCAGTCAAAACACTGCAAAAATCATGCGTATCAATTTGGCAGTCAGCCTGGCCTACAACTTGACTTTTGCCGCTTTGGCATTCTTTGGTTACATCAACCCACTTGTCGCTGCCATT
>JAAEPL010000078.1 GCA_024232675.1 Planctomycetaceae bacterium | reverse complement strand
TGATTTCGGCAGTCAGAGTGAACCGCCACGGAATCAACCGTTGCTGGATCGTTTGGCCATCGAATTTACCGATAGCGGTTGGGATATTAAGCAGTTGGTGCGTTCCATTGTGATGAGTGATACGTATCGACAAACTTCCCAAGTCTCAGCTGAGGCGTTAGAGCGAGATCCCTATAACCAACTATTTGGGCGACAGGATCGATTCCGTTTACCGGCTGAACAACTCCGAGATAGCCTCTTATTCGTAAGTGGATTGCTGAATTTGGAAGAAGTCGGTGGTAAAAGCGTGAAGCCCTATCAACCCGAAGGCTATTATCAGCATCTGAATTTCCCCCCTCGCAAATACAAACCGGACCAAGACCGTAATCAGTGGAGGCGCGGTATTTATGTGCATTGGCAGCGCCAGTTTTTGCATCCGACGATGAGGTCGCTGGACGCACCCAGTCGCGAAGAATGCACCGCATCGCGGCCGCGATCGAATACTCCGTTGGCGGCATTGGCGTTATTAAACGATCCATCGTTTTTGGCTGCAGCTATAAAATTCGCCCAGCGAATGATGACGCATTCCCCGGATTCAGTCCGAGAGGGAATTCGTATGGGTTTTGAAACCGCCACCTCGCGCGTACCTGATGCGGAGGAGTTGGCGATCTTGGAAGCGTTGTATTCCGTAAGCTTACAAGAGTACGAATCCCAACCGGAGGCGGCGAACCAATTAATAAAAGAATCGTTATTAAACGTGCCTGTCACAGATTCACTTTCGTCTACGAAATTGGCGGCTTGGATCTGCGTCGCGCGAGCTCTGTTGAATTTGGATGAGACGATCACACGGAACTAAACCATGACAAGTCGTAAAGATGAGCTCAGCAAATGGCGTCAGGATGCGGCGAACGCGATTCATCGCCGTACGTTCTTAGCAAGGAGCGGTGTCGGTATCGGGTCAGCGGCGCTCGGTTCGTTATGGATGGGCACGCAGGCCAGCGGGCAGCAAGCTCAGACATTATCACTTCCCCATTTTCCTCCCCGGATTAAACGCGTTATTTTTCTTTGCATGGCGGGAGGGCCATCCCATCTGGAAACGTTTGACTTTAAGCCAGAGCTCATTCGGCAGGATGGCAAACCAATGCCGGAATCTTACACGCAGGGGCAACCGCTTGCTCAATTGCAGGGGCAGTCTCTAAAAATTCAACAACCGCTGTGTAAATTTTCAAAGCAAGGAGAGAGTGGTCTTGAAATAAGTGATTTTTTGCCGTGGCAATCCAAGATTGCAGATGACATCTGCGTCATTAAATCACTCGTGACCGAGCAGATTAACCACGATCCGGCACACACGTTTATGAATACCGGCACGGCGATCAGTGGGCGACCCTCGATGGGGTCGTGGGTTACCTATGGATTGGGCAGCGAGACTGAAAACCTGCCAGGGTTTGTCGTGATGACGAGTGTCGGCGGACGGAATCCTCAACCCATTGCATCCCGGCAATGGGCGGCTGGTTTTTTACCTAGTCAGTTTCAAGGTGTGGAATTCAATGCGGCAGGTAACCCGGTGCATTTTGTTCGTAATCCGGCGGGGGTTTCCAGTGCCAATCAGCGACATTTGATTGATTCAATTAATCAGTTAAATCAGCACCGTAACAAGGTGGTTTTGAACCCCGAAACCCATACCCGCATTGATGCCTATGAAATGGCTTTTCGCATGCAAAAAGCGGTCCCTGATCTTGTCGATTTTTCCGATGAACCTCAGCATGTGCTGGATATGTACGGGGCCACGCCCGGTGACGGCAGTTTTGCATCGAATTGTTTGTTGGCACGGCGATTGGCCGAGCGAGGCGTGAGATTCATCCAGCTTTACCATCGTGGTTGGGATCACCACGGCGACCTTAAGAAATACATGGGGATCTGTTGTGGTCTGACTGATAAACCAACCTGGGCATTGGTCGAAGATCTTAAGCAACGTGGTATGTTGGACGACACGCTTGTGATTTGGGGCGGAGAATTTGGCCGAACTCCCATGTTTCAAGGCAAGGGTGGGATTGGGCGAGATCACCATATCAAAGGGTTTTCTATGTGGATGGCGGGTGGAGGTGTGCGAGGGGGAACTCAGTACGGCGCTACCGATGAACTGGGATACCACGCGGTCGAAGACGTGGTGCATGTCAGGGACCTTCACGCCACTATGTTGCACATGTTCGGAATTGACCATCAGCGTTTTCAGGTCCCATTTCAGGGATTGGATATGAAATTGACCGGAGTTGAACCTGCACGGGTCGTTAAGGAAATTTTGATCTAAGCGGCAAAACCAATCGGTTGTCGATTTTCACGATTCACTAACTCTTCGTTTGCGAATTCGGGTTGTGGGTCCGGTGCCTGCGGGCTTTTGGCAACAAATAAGACCGGGTGCTGCTGACCCCTACGGTAATGCTGGTGAGTGTGAACGGCTTGTTACTCACGCGGCGATGTTGGGTTGACCGGTCCTTCAATGTCTCACGGGGCCTCATCGGCATTGCCTCTCTCTCGTCGGTAATGCCGGAGCAAGAAAGTGATGAATGGTGCTTCACGTCAGGGCTTTCGCTTGAGGTGTCAAAAGGGACGAGAAAATTCTTCGCGCGAAGTCAATTTGAAACGGGTGTCGTCGATGTGACTCCCTGAAGATGGGTTCTGTTGCACTGTCTCGGGAAAAGTCGCTCGGCTTGTGTCACCAGTTTGTGATGATTGAGTTGGTTGCTCGTGACCATCGGTCGGGGCCCCTGACTTTCTGAGCAAATATTTTGACTCCTGGAATTACAAGCCGTTTAATAAGTAACGTACTTATTTGAATAGCTCTCACCTCTTCCAGTCTACTCAACCAAAAGGGAGCAATTGATGCATGGTATGCATTTAGAAGAGTGTCAAAAGACACGTCCAGACAGATCTCGTAAACGCCGGTCAAAAAACCTTGGAGTCGTTTGGTTGTGTGTATTCGCACTTTTATTTTCGGTAACGACGGTTCAAGCGGATCTCACGAAAAAACAAATCAAGATTTTAGAGACCGAATTTTGGCCAGCCTGGAATATCGGCAACACGCAAGGGATTTTGGAGTCCTTGAATCGAGTGGTTCGTTCGATGGACGCAAAACAACTTAAAGAATTGGATGAGTTGTTGGTGGATCGAAAGATTCCTTCCTCCAGTCAACTTTTGCTGGAATCACGATTGATGTTGCTGCGGCAAGGAATGGGTAAGAAATTGCCGCGTCCAGGTCAGCAAGAGATGTTATCAACGCTCGGTTTTATTGACGACGATGTCTCCTCTCAATTAGAGGCTGCGCATCGTTTGAATGAGGCGTTGGATCTGTTAACGGAGAATACCTCATTTGAAACATTTGAGTCGCTGCTATGGGATACCCATGTCACCACCCAGAAGTTGGAATCTTCCGCGCGTTTAGTTGAGTATGCGGTAGATCTCTTAAAGAAGAGTCAGCGCACCAAATGGAAAGACTTGAAGACAGATCAAAAGGAATTGTTGAACCGTGATTTCGTTGCCACTGCGGAAGAACTGGAAACGCTAAAGCAGAATCTTCGAGAGCACGAAGTTGTGGCACGCATTAAGCGATTGACTCACGCCAAAAATGTTCTGGGGAGCGATCTGAGTGAAAGGAAAAGTCAGTTTTTGGCGGCATGGTCGGCAAGTCAGGATGCTTTGGTGATTCAGGAAGCGCTGCAAGCTGCGGGGAAAAAACCTGAATTCGAACATCCGTTATTGCAAAATGAGCAACTGCATAAGGACGTCAAGCTGTTAGCGGAACGGGCTCAGGAGATGGCCAGTGAAGAGTTGCTTGTGAAAAGTCGTTTGCTATTTGAGGGCATGCATTGGTGGTACCGCGGTCGCTATGGGATGGGAACCGATGGTTACGGATTATTGAAGAGTCCCGCGGCTGTCAAAGACGAAGCAGCCTATTTCGCATTGTTGATGCCAGAGACACCGCCCACGCCCACGCCTGCCGGTGCTTCCAGGCACGATCAAATACCAGAATTTGACAGGCGGCATAATTATATATGGGCTTGGGAATATCGGACGCTGGAACGTTTTAATCACAGCTATCAATACAACCATGATGGTAAGAATGAAATTACTCAGCAAACCAAGTTGTCCCGTTTCTACTGAGGTCGAAACGAAATACTAAGGGGAGTTTCCTCTTACAAAACGACGACAATTCAAAACAGTGGTATCAATCTTTCAAAAACCGATGTGGCGATGGCCCGGCGTGTGGTTGGGTTTCTCGAGTATGGGAATGCCTTGGATTATCTCGATCGACTGGCGAGCATGTCGGACAAAGAGGATCTTGCAGCCATCGACTCGATTATCGCAGACCATGACGAATTCGCGATTTTTCGCGAGTTACCACAAGGCTTCGAAATAAATGAGGAAAGCAAAACACTCGATCGACCCTCCGGTTTGCCGGGTGCCAAGCAAGGGTTGGCATGGCTGATCGGCCTCGCACGTTTGGAATTCGGTGCCATTGTTTCAGGTTACACGGACCATCCCAAACCCTATCAATATGTTCAGCCGGATCGTTACGCTTATGCCGAAACGATGCAGCTGTTGTTGGAGGGGGTTGATGGCCATTACAGTGCGCTGCAACAGACGGATCTGTTTCAGAATCGCTTTCGCGGCGGTGATGATGTCAAGGTTGCCTTGACCTTAAGTCGCAGATTGAGAATCGCGCGTGCGATGTTGCAGCCAATAATGCAACCCGAACGTTCTCGTTATTCGTCGCAGCAAGCCAGTCAACTGCAGAGGGCGGCGCTTGATCTAGACAAAGCGCAAGCGAGTATCAATAACGGCATTCGGGAATGGTTGGCATCAACGCAACAGTCCAGTCGTTCCACTGATGGATTCCGGCGTGAGTTTGTAAATGCTTGCGGCCAAATGTTGGCAGCAGAACAACAGGAGATTCAAGCCGGCACTGCCATCCCTCAAAAAGCGGGGGAATCTAAGTCGGATAATTAGTTGCCTGCTTTTGCAGGACATTAAAAAAACAAAACCGGTCGCTTATAAACGACCGGTTTTTTATTTAGTAATTTGTCCCCGGAGTGTTGGGGCATGCCAAAGATAGTATGTTTCGTTACCGTGACTATTTTCGGTTTCCACCCTCTGGCCCAATCGCCTTTTCGGACAGCGGTAAGGCATCGATTACTTTGGTTTCGGTTGGATTTGCGAATGAGTATCGGAAACCTTTGCTGGTCCCTGCTGCACCGTAAACCCCTGCTTTGCTGAGGGCGATAAAATTGATGTCGAGGTTGCTTAGGTTTTTTGGGTCCAGTTCCGCAATCCGCCGAATGGCTCGCTCGCAAGCTTCCGTAGGACTGGCTCCTTGCCGCATCATTTCGACGACCAAAAAGGAGCCGCAATGCCGCATCACATTTTCACCAAGGCCGGTGGCACCGGCAGCGCCGACCTGATTGTCAACATATAAGCCGCTGCCAATAATGGGCGAATCACCAATGCGGCCTGGGATTTTGTATCCCCATCCACTGGTAGAACAACCCCCAAAAAGATTTCCTTGGCCATCTAAGCCAAGCATCGCGATCGTGTCATGGTGGTCTTCATTGATCGGTGGTTTTTTCTCGGTCTGTTTATCTTTCCAGGTTTGCCATTGTTGCTTTTGTTTGTCCGTTAATAACTCAGTGGTGGCTACACCATGTTTGATGGCAAATTGTTTGGCACCTTCTCCGACTAACATGACGTGCGGGGTTTTTTCCATCACCATTCGGGCGACTGAAATGGGGTGTAGGATATCTTGTAATCCACCGACACTGCCGGCGTTATGGTCGGGTCCGGTCATAATACAGGCGTCCAATTCAACAGCACCCGCCGCGTTTGGGATACCGCCAATCCCGACGGAAGCATTTTTTACGTCGGCTTCGGTAACCCAAATGCCTTGCTCAATGGCATCGACCATCGAGCCTCCGTTTTGAACAATTTTGACAGCTGCCTCACAGGATGATTTTCCAAACGGCCATGTGGCAACAAACAAGGGTGTATCGTTTTTTTCAATTACCGCAGCGGGCGCGGCTGTCGTAGTTTTGTTACCGATCGCCGAGAACGCACTGACGGCAGTTATTCCAGCTGTACCTTGAATAAATCTTCTTCGGTTGATTGTCATGGTAGCCTCTAGGATTCATGGTCCGTTAAAAAGTCATGGGCCGGAAAAACCGGGCACGTATGCAGTTCGATGGGCGCCGGTTTGACTGGGAATTCGAATACTTTGAAAACATGGGATCGACCGACCTGAATTCGCCCGCGAAAGGATCGAGTCACCGGTGTCTTATTCTGCAAGCAACCAGGCAATGTACAACCCTATTCCGAGCATGAACAATGCCACCGCGAATGCTTGCTTGCCTGAAAGTATAAGTCCTCGACCGCCTGCTTGTCCAAAATGGTCGCGGACCATTTGATTGCCGTATTGCTTCATGAAAATGCCACAGGCGACGGCAATCCCCACGGTAATAAGGTATTTTGGCGACCCCGGTCCGTTGGGGAAAATAGCTCTGAAAATGTGCATGGAGATAGCCAACAGCGAGGTGATGACCCCCAGTAGCAATATGAGGATTGCGATTGTCGATTTGTCTTGTTGGGGTTTTTTGAGAAAGTTATCGCGCGACGCTACCTCAAAATTTGCCGGCGTGAATACCGCTGTGCAGGCGAGCACACCCACGCCGCAAAAAAGCAAGCCCGGGATCGCCATGGGCCAAACGGGAATATTTATCGCGACGCCGAAACAAAGAAATGCAACGAGTCCACTCGCGAGGCAAATCAAACTTGCAAATATTCGATTGGGGAAGAGGCGTTTCGCTCTCCACCGCCAAAGTAACCTAATTTGGCTTGATCTCGATTTCGACTCCATCACTTGCCTTGGTCATACTTTGGAAACAATGGCTGAAGTCCCTCTTTGTAGGTGAAAATGCAAGTGCCGGCAACCAAAAGACACACCCTGTTTAGGGAACGTGAATGGGGCGGTTGGCATGGACGGTCTGTGTTGTGGCGAAAGGGGGCGGCTCCGGAACCGAACGAATCGAAAAAGACGCGTCAAAGCTGCCGTCGCTGTTCGAATAAAAGGTGTGGGGTCGCCGATGTAATCAGCACCGTCAATAAGGGCGAGGAATAATCTCGTAGCCTCTGTGGGCACGAAAAATTCTACTGCGCTCCCGTTCCGATCGCCGTTAATTCATCGCCAATAAAAAAGTCTGGTTAAGCACAGGTGCTAAGTTGCTAAAATCTGTGCCTAACGCGTCTGTACCGAATGCCAAGCGTGCGGGGGCGGTTCCGGAAGGCTCATTGGGGTCTAGGAAAACGCCTGCCAAAAACATGACTCGACGATCCTCTGAAATGATTTCTACCAAGCGTAAATTACCAATCCCGTCGCTGGAGTTGATGTCCGTATAAAAACGCTCGGTATTACCAGACGGGTAAATGACACGACCGCCATCTGGACCGTTCCGTTGTCCGCGATATCTGTATTCTATTTGCCAGGAAATATCGCCAGCTTGGTGTATTGGTAGATTCCATGACGTGTCAGCAGACGTTGCCTGTCAAGCTTGGTCCATGCCACATCGATAAGGCATGCGAGCTAAATTTCTAAGCGGTTGAGATCAAATCGGGAGTGGCTTATTTGCCTTCGCGAATTTCTTCCATCGCTGCTTCCGTCGTATCATGAATCTGAACAAGTGCTGACACACCAACGAGATTCAACAATGAACGAATATTATCGGGCTGATTAACAAGAAACATTTTGCAATCATTTTCTTTGGCAGACGTGATACATGCCACGAAAACACCGATGCCACTACTGTTGAGGTGGGTTAAATGCTCCAAATCGAAAACCAGATGTTCTTTGTCGGAAAGGTGCTCGCGAAACCCTTCTAAAAATTCATAATTCTTTTCATCACCGTTCATGATCCCGGCGATTTTACAGATTAAGATCTGGGCACATTCGGTTTGAAACAATTCGGCGCAAAAATTCTTGGAACTGGCTTGGCCTGCCAAACCGCCATTCCATGTTTGAAGCACCACCAGTTGTGTGATTTGAAGGGTCTCTTCAGAAACCATTGTTTCCGCCAAAGGGTCCACGATTCCCTGGTATCGAAATTGAGTGTCCCCGACCCTGAATTCTGTACCGCTGGGGATGTGTATGTCCGTAATTTTTTGCCCCGCAACAAATGTACCACCCGAACTTCCCGCATCCTCAAGACGAGTTTGTGTGTCGTTGACGTGGATGCGGCAATGGACTCGTGAGGCACTTGCATCGCTCAGCTGAATGTCGGATGAATCGGATCGTCCAATGACAAATGTAGTGTTGTCGGTGAGTGGAAAGGACTTCCCCTTTTCCAATCCGTTGGTGATTAATAGGTGGTGTGCCATGGCTTGCTCTTCCTTTGCGATGTCCTGTCGGAGACCGGGTGTACGGTCAGCAGAAATTATGACTCAAGTGGGGCAAATAAGTAATGCCTCTTTGAATCAAGTGTGTCGCACTTGCCGTGGGAATTTCGGTTTTTATTCGTCCCGGCAGCACGATCGCCGGAAAGGCTTTTTTTCAATGGATGGGCAAACGCACAAATAGGTTTTTGCGCAGCACATTTCGCTTGCAAAATGCCCGTATTTGGAGGCCCAACGGTCCACGGTTGCTAGACGCTTTCGCGAAAGCAGAATATCCCCTCGGAATCAGGAAAGGGCTGTATCCCGTCTGTGTCGAGGCGAGGGGGGAGCGTACTGTCAGAATCTTTGCTTTCGCTGCCCTCAAATCGAGCTTCCTCGGTAAGGATCCAAGAATTTTTCAGAGTTGCCCTAGTTTAGCGAAGCAGCAGTTATGCCCGGGTCTAAGTGCATGCTTTTTGACGGAACCATAGGCTGCCCCTGATATGGAATCAAAGGAGGCCATTGCCCTGCGGAATGGCTGGGTGGGGACAAGCGTGGCCTGTCTCAACGGCAGTCGCTCCAGTGTTTCCGGTTCTTGGACGTACTCCAAGGCGAGAGCGCATGGAATTTCAGTTTTTGTTTTGCGAGAAACTCAACGCACCACTTCCGTGCCTGGTTCACTTTGAAAACGGCCCAAGATTTGTTTGAGGGCTTCGTTCACTTGCGAGGCGGTGCGAGGCGAATTCGTTTTTGATGGGTTCTCTGGTCCAGCGGAAAACGCCGTTTGCTGGGCCCGTGCCGGGTTACTGTCGCGTGCATTAACGCTACGTGGCGTCTCTTGCGAGTTCTCGTCGGTCGGGTTTCCAATCCTGTCAACCGATTTGCGGGTGGGCGAGGAAGCGAGCGAATTCTTGGGGGCAGTGGCCGGATCTCGCGTGCGGTTCGTGCGAGGTTCCACCGCCTGCGTTTTATCGGTCTGCGTATTTGCCAACTGTTTCAGCAATTCAGCCGCCATGATGCGAACCTCCTCCTCGCTCATTCCTTGCAACGATTCCAAGACGGATGGTTCCAAGGGGGCGTTACCGGCCGGGGCGAAAGGTTCGTCCAGTCGTGGCGTGGGACCATTCGATGGAATGGCGATCCCGTCAAATCCTTGGGTAATTAACCCACACTTGGGATCTACATGGCAACGCAGTTGCCAGCCACCGCCCAACGCCTTGTAAAGTTTAATCAGGTTAAGTGAAATTTCGGCTTTTGCCCGAACCAGGTCAATTTGTTGGGTGACGATATTTGCTTGAAGGACGTAGAGAGGCGTGAAGTCGATTTCTCCTTCACGAAATTGAAACGTTACCAGTTGCAGGGCTCGTAAGTTGGCTTGGTTACTACTTTCAATGGCAGCGTACTCTTCCTGTGAACGTAGAAATGCGGTCAGACCATTTTCGACTTCCGCTGCCGCTTCCAGTACCGTCTCCTGATATCGGGAAACTGCTTGCTCCAATTCAGCATCGAAGACTTTCACATTACTAATCAAACGCCCGTAATTGAGAACGTTCCATTGGAAGGCTGGGCCAATGACTCCCCCCAAGCTTTCGCTTGTGAAAAGCCGATCTAAACGTCGGGAACTTAATCTAAGTGTGCCGTTGATGAAAAAAGAGGGATAGAGTTCCGATTCGGCGATTCCGACCAGGGCGCATTGAGCGGCGACAATTTGCTCGTCAGCTCGAATGTCGGGTCGCCGTCGAATCAAGTCAGCGGGGATGCCAACGGCGACGTCATTGGGAACGACGGGCACAGGCTGCACCCCAAGAATGGGCCCCAACTGACGAGGTGGAACTCCCAGTAAAACACAAAGACGGTTTGCCGCTGTTCTCAGTTCGATTTCCAAGCCCGGTTCCAACGCGGTCGTGGCTTCCAGGTTTGCTTTGGCAAACTCAACTGATACTTGATCGGTGGCTCCCTCTCGTAACTGAGCCTCAGCGATTTCGAGCGAGTTTTTCTGGATGGTTATGTTTTCACGCGCGTATTCCAGTTGCTCCTGCAGGGAACGGATTTCGACATACGTCAGCGCGACTTCGGATATTAATGTATTGAGAATAGCATCGTAGGAATTTACTGAGGCGTCCAGTTCCGCATCGGCGGCCTCTACCAGACGTCGGTAGTGCCCCCAGATATCCAGTTCCCAACCGACGTTGAAATCCAACATCCACTGATCAAACGCCTTTTTGTTAGTAATGATCTGCAAGATGTTAGAGCTGGTTTGGAGTCGAGTGTAATCGCCATTAATTTGTTGGACTTGCGGCAATCGCTCGCCGCGTGCGATGGCTCTCTCTGCTTGCGCTTGAAGCACTCGGAAACCGGCTTCTCGAAGCGTCAGGTTTTGCTGGTAAGCATTAAGAATTAAACCATCGAGAACAGGGTCGTTAAAAACAGACCACCAATCCGCAAAATCAGAACTGTCCAAGCTAACTCGTGGATCGTCGGCTTCCATCCAGACTTCAGCGACAGTCGCCGCTGGTGTGCAATGATTGGGGCCTACCTTGAAACCATTGTGCCACCATTGTTGTAATGAATGGCAACCGCTGGTTGTCAATAAAAGCACCCCGAGGCAGCAAACCACGCAACAGCGTTGTAGGTAGCCGGACCGACTGTTGAGATCGTGAGTGCTAATTCCAAATGTATTGCGAAGCATTGGATAAACCGGTGCAGCTGGGCTTGGGGCTCAAGTTTTCCAATTCCAAGGCGAATCCCATTCACCACGGAAAACTCGGGTATCATCGGAATAATCGGCCTGATCGCTGTGACTGGAATAGAAACGAGTCTCCAGCCGTTAAAGTCGGTGATTCTTACTGCGATTAACAACGCAGAACCCCTAACCGGAGCGCATAATTCGCGACGCTTGCAAATTTTGATGAATTAGGTCCCCAAAGGGGCGGCGTTTGTTAAGTTGGGTACTTGCGACGGTTTTTGACGGCGAGCTCCGCTCGCCACATATATGAACGGGTTTCATTAAATGAACTTTTTTATCCAGAGACCAATTTTTGCCGCTGTCATCGCATTGGTGATGGTGTTGGGTGGGACGATTTCTGCATTTTTATTGCCGGTCGCCCAATACCCTCAAATTGTGCCGCCCGAGATTCAGGTCATCTCTCAATATTTAGGGGCTGGATCGGAGACCGTTGCCAATTCAGTGACCACACCGTTGGAGGAACAGATCAACGGGGTGGAGGGCATGATCTACATGTCCTCGAAAAGTACCAACAATGGTCAGTCGATCATTAATGTGACCTTTGACGTTGGGTATGATTCTTCGATCGCCCAAGTTGACGTGCAAAATAAGATTCAGCAGGCATTACCACAGCTGCCTCAAGAGGTGAACCAAATCGGCGTGACGGTGGAAAAGCAATCCACCAACATGGTTCTGGTCGTGCAGGTGTCATCTCCCAATGGCACCTACGACAACAAATACCTCGGAAATTATGCGGACATTCATCTCACCGATGCGTTGGCTCGATTACCGGGTGTGGCCTCGATCCAGAATTTTGGATTCTTAAAATATGCGATGCGGATTTGGCTTGATCCCGACAAGCTGAGTAATCTTGGCCTGACGGCGACGGATGTCGAGAACGCCATTCGTCAACAGAATCAACAAGTCGCAGCAGGAAAAATTGGCCAGGCCCCTGCCCCGGCGGATAGCGTATTTACGTACCAACTCAATACCGCGGGTCGCTTGGACCAGGTTAAGCAGTTTCAGGATATTATTCTTCGTGCGAATACCGATGGTTCGGTGGTTCGTGTCAGTGATGTGGCTCGAGTAGAGTTAGGCTCTGAGGATTACGACTGGAATGTTAGTGTGGACGGTAAAGCAGTGGGTGCTTTAGGGATTTATCAATTGGCGGATGCCAATGCACTCAAGCTTTATCAGGCTGTTGAAAAAGAGATGCAGCGTCAAGCGAAGTATTTCCCTGACGATATGACCTATTCGATTCCTTACAACACAACCAAGTTTGTTACGGCCTCGATTGATGAGGTTGTAAAGACGTTGCTGATCGCAATTTTTCTGGTCTTTATCGTTGTGTACGTCTTTCTGCAGAGTTTTCGCTCGACTCTTATTCCATTGATCACGATTCCCGTTTCTTTGATCGGTACATTCGCGTTCATGGAGTTGTTTGGGTTTTCCATTAATAGCCTAAGCCTTTTGGGTATGGTGCTGGCCGTGGGCCTGGTCGTGGATGACGCGATCGTGGTGGTCGAAAACGTCAAACGCCGTTTGCTGGAGGGGGCTACCAATATGCGGGAAGCCACCGAAGAGGCGATTGCTGAGGTCCGCGGGCCCATTATTGCCACGACGATATCGTTGATGGCCGTTTTTGTGCCGGCAGCCATGATGCCCGGAATGACGGGCCAGCTATACAACCAGTTTGCATTGACGATTGCTATTTCGGTTGGCCTGTCCGGTATTAACTCCTTAACACTTACTCCGGCGCTTTGTGCCATTTTGCTAAAGCCGCCGAAGGATAACGAAAAGCCATTCATCTTATTTCGCTGGTTCAATACAGGGTTCGATAAGCTAACCGATGCCTACGGTTGGTGCGTCAGTATCATGTGGCGTGGTTGGCCGTTTGCGTTATTGTTTTTCGGCTTGATTTGCTTCTTGGCTGTGCAGATGCTGTTGAAACTGCCAACGGGTTTCGTTCCCGAGGAGGACCAAGGGTACTTCGTGGTAGCCATCTCATTACCTAGTGGTTCGGCCATTGGCCGCACCGAGGAAGTGGTGAAAACCTGCCGGGAAATCCTAGATGAAGATCCGTTTGTAGAACACGTGGTAGATATCAGTGGTTTCAACGGCATCGATTCGATTAAACAGACTAACTCAGCGGCCATCTTCGTGTTGTTGAAACCATGGGGTGAAAGAACAAGCAAGGCGGGAGTGCTGTCTAGCATTATCGGCCGAGCGCAAAAGAAATTCTTTGATGTTCCGGATGCAGATATCTTTTGCATCAACGCCCCGGCTATTCCTGGACTGGGAACAGTGGGTGGGTTTCAAATGGAATTGCAGGATCGCATGTCGCGAGGTTACCAGGCATTAGCAGATATGGCTGCCGAGGTCATGAAGAACGCCAATGCCGACCCGGCATTGGCCCGTGTTTTCACGACTTACAAAACCGATACACCCCAGAAGTTTATTGACATTGATCGCACCAAAGCGATGTCATTGGATGTTTCGCTTGACGATCTTTTCAACACACTACAAATCAACTTGGGATCGAAGTACGTTAACGAATTCAATAAGTTCGGACGCGTTTACCGGGTATATCTCCAAGCCGATGAATCCGCCCGACAAACCGTGCAGAATATCACGGAGCTTAAGGTTCGGAACAGACAGGGGAAGATGATTGATCTGAGTGCATTGATCACCACGTCTGCCACCACCGGACCGAATGATGTGACTCATTATCAAATGTACGATTCAGTGGCACTCACAGGTCAACCGGCATCCGGTTTCAGTGCCGGTCAAGCCATTGATGCCATGGAAAAGGTCACCGAGGCGACGTTGGATGAAGGTTATTCATACGCATGGACCGGAGTTACTTACCAGGAGAAGATTTCCGGTAACTTAGCACCTATCGTGTTTTCACTTTCACTGTTATTGGTGTTCTTGGTTCTGGCCGCTCAGTACGAAAGCTGGAGCATGCCGATTGTGGTTTTGATGGCCGTACCAACCGGCGTCTTGGGCGCTGCCTACGCATTGCATTTCTGCGAGAGAGCGTTAGACGTTTACGCCCAAATCGGGTTAGTGATGTTGATCGGTTTGAGTGCCAAAAATGCGATTTTGATCGTGGAGTTTGCACGGGAACGTATCGTGGCCGGGGACTCACCTGCAGTAGCGGGTGTGACGGCGGCCAAGATACGTCTGCGACCGATTCTGATGACCGCGTTTGCGTTCATTCTAGGCTCTGTGCCTTTGGCAATTGCGATGGGAGCCGGTGCCAACTCGCGACGATCCATTGGCACTACGGTGGTCGGTGGGATGTCCGCGGCAACGGTTTTGATCATCTTAATTCCGGTCTTTTTCATCCTCGTGGAATCCTCACGAGAATGGTTCGCCGGTCGCAAAAAAGATGAGGATGCGGTTGCCGATACTGATAATTCGGAAAACGAATCAACGGAACAGGCGAGTCACGCCGAGGATGGCGGAACCGCATCGGAAACAGGAAATCAAGAAGACCGGGATGAGACCAACTCGACCGACGATGAGACTGGATCAACAAATGACAACTAAAAAAATGACATCAAATCCATCAGCCCGAAACGGGCGAATCATGCAAGTTACCCTGTGCGCCTCGATCTTGTTGGTGTGCGGAGTGGTTGGGTGTATTGTTCCCAAAGTTGATATCAAGCCGCCCAAAGAAACGACGGTGACCACCGCCGTGGTCAAGGCCAGTACGATTCCAAGACGTTACAACTTTACCGGCACCTTGCAGGCGGTGAAATCCGTGGACATCATGTCCCAAGTTACCGGCTATATTAAGTCACGCGACTTTGTGGAAGGCAGCATTGTCAAGCAAGGACAGTTGCTTTACCAAATTGACCCCCGGCCTTTCCAAGCAAAATTGGATGCGGCAGTCGCGCAGAAACAACAGGACGAAGCAAGTCTTGCCTATTGGAAAATTGAAGTGGAACGCTACACCGCTTTGGCACAAAAAGGCGCTGGCTCCGTTGAAAAACAACAATCGACTAAAGCTCGCGTTGCAGAACTTCAGGCAGCGATCCAAAAAGATATTGCCAATATCGAATCGGCCAAGTTGAATCTTGGTTTTACCCGCATCGCGGCACCTTTCGATGCCCGTATCCAAGCCACTAATTTCAACATCGGGGCTTTGGTTAAAGAGAACGTTGATAAGTTAACGACGGCGATCCAGGTTGATCCGATATACGTATTGTTCAATGTCAGTCGCAAGCAGATTACAGAAATTCAAAGCTACGATTTACAGAAAACCAATGATAAGGACCCCAGTTCCCTAGAGGGCAGCAAAGTGACTTTGACGTTGCCAGATGGAACGCAATATAAAAATACAGGTTCCGTCGATTACCTGAGCGCCCAAATCGATTCCAGCACCGATATGCTGTCTTTTCGCGCGGTTTTCAAAAATAATTTCCAAGGTGGCGATCAGGTAGAGTTACTACCCGGACAGTATTGCCCGCTGACGCTTGACCTTGGAGAGATTAAGGGTGCCCTGCTTATACCGCAATCCGCATTGGTCCAAGGGCAAGCGGGAGACCAGGTGTTCGTGGTCGGTGCCGATAATAAAGTGTCAGTTGTGGATGTGGTCATCGGTGCCACGCACGAAGATTTCTTTATCGTGAAAAGCGGCATTAAAGACGGCGATCGCGTGATTTCGGCAGGTACCCAAAAGGTGCGTCCAGGGATTACCGTTAAGATTAGTGACGCAACAACTCCCAAAGCCGCGGCCAAGTAAGCAGTCGCAAGCCAAGCGAACGGCAACACAATCCAACGCAGGGAAAGTCGTGAAGGGGAAAGCCGGCACGGTCGTTCCCTTTTGATGCTCGACGCCGGGCTACCCAGGGTAAGGCACGTCTATCGTGGCCTCGTTGGCATTCGTCGGCTGGTCATTATTACCAGATTGGATCACGGGTAAGTTTTCATCCCACCAAGCAAAAGCCAAGGTCTCTGACCAAGGTTCATTGAGTGGGATGGCAGCCAGTTTTTCTCTTAGTTCCATGGCGTCGCGCGGGCGATCCTCGGGCTTTTTCGCCAGGCATTGTAATACGAGTGCGTCCATTTCAGGCGGAATCGAAGCGTCGTAGGTCGAGGGTGCGTCCGGGGTTTTGGTGGCGTGTTGCATCAGCAGTGCCATTAGATTGGGAGCGTCGAATACCGTCTTTCCCGTTAATAGCCAGAACGCAACGCACCCTAAACCGTAGATGTCTGCCGCCGCGTCTGCTTTGGTGCCCTCGATCAACTCCGGTGCCATACATGCCGGCGTTCCTGAAAGTTGCCCGGTTGCTGTAACGAGATGGTCCTGGCTGTCAGTCAGTCGCACCACCCCGAAATCGAGAACCTTGGCCACATCGCAGGCCTTACCCAACCGGCATGTGAAAATGTTGGATGGCTTGATGTCCCGATGGACCAATCCGGCTTCATGAGCCTCGGCCAGTGACAGGCAAGTTTGGCTTAATACGTCGATCACGCGTCCGGTTTTCCAAACGCCAAAATCCTCGACGGCATTCTGTAAATCAATACCCGTAAGATATTCCATGACGTAGTAAAAATTGCCGTCCTCGCTTACTCCAAAGTCGTAAAGCTCCACGGTGTTCGGGGAACGTAACGACGCCGTCGCCTTGGCCTCGCGTTGAAAACGAGAGCGGAGGGTTTCCTGTTGTTTGGCCTCCACCTCCAAAGCCTGTTTGCGAATTAGCTTGACGGCAGCAGGCCTCGCTAAAAGTGCATGCTTGGCCAACCAGACTTCTCCCATGGCACCGGTGCCCAATTGTTTATCCAGAGTGTAACTGCCGAGTTTGCGTCCTTCTCTTAGCAGCTCAACTGGAATTTCCAATTGGGTACCTTTGGATAGCACAACGGCTCGCTCGAGAACGCTCTGCAGTTCTTCGACATTACCGGGCCAGCTGTAATTCAGCAAGCTCTGGCCGGCTTCTTCTGTCAAACCGTCTAGGACCTTTCCCATACTGCGGGCACGCAGTAGAGTGATTCGTTCGGCGATCGGTAAGATGTCGTCCCGTCGTTCGGCAAGTGAGGGGATGGCCAGCTTGCGTCGCCCAATGCTGCGTTCCAATTCAGCGTCGAAGTTTAATTGTTGTGTGCCCGACATCAGGTCGTGAGCAGTGAAAGCGACAAGGCGTACGTCAGGTACAGGGGTTTGGCCCGCCTGTCGGGCAGACTCAGCATGCTTAAGGAAATTCAGAAGGCTGGTTTGGCCTTCCTGACTTAAGCGATCAACCCCTTGCAGATAAAGGGTTCCGCCATTGGCCAAGGCCGCTTTTCCAGGGATACTCTCACCGGTTTCATCGGTCCGCGTTTCAAATAGAGTATCCTCGGCAGCTCCCGCGGTTGCGACATCAACATAGATGAATGGCCGCCCTGCCCTTGGGGAGGCCCGGTGCAAGGCGCGGGCGACGGCCTCTTGTCCAGCACCGGCTGGTCCCACCAGTAAAAGAGGCTCGTTGGTTTCCGCGTAAGCATCGATGTTGTCTCTTAGGGATCGTACTGAAATACTATCTCCCAAAAGCACCGCTTCATGTTCTCGATCTGCAGCATTGGAAAGTTCTTTTGCAACCGCCAATTCATGAGTTAAGAGATCATTAGTTTTTTCAATTTCCGCGGTACGTTCGTGAACTCGTGCCTCCAGTTTGTCAGCCAATTGGCGGAGCTCAGTTTCTGCCGCTTTTTGAGCCGTGATTTCTTTGGCAAAAGAGGCGACGCCCAGGTTGTGACCCGTTTCGTCTTTTAGCAATGATAGGGTGATTAGCACCGGCAATTCGTTTCCGTCGCGAGTCATTCGCAGACCTTCTACATTACGAACCTCCTCCCCGGCAATGCAGCGGTTTAATAAGTCCTCTGCTTGCACATGTCGTGACTCCGGAACGATAGCCTTGATGGGTTGCCCTAGCAGTTCGTCCCGTTGCCAGCCGTAAAGACGTTCTGCGGCGGAGTTCAAATCGGTGACTTCTCCCTCTAGGTTTTCCAAAATGATAGGATCAGCCGCATCTCGGAAGACCCGGGTTAGTTGGCGGATCTCTTCCTCAGCCGCTTTCATTTGGCTGAGGTCTTTGGCAAAGGTCGCAATCGCGCAGGGCTGACCGTTTTCGTGTTTTAACAGTGACAATGACAGGAGTACGGGAATTTGCTGTCCCTGTTTGGTAACCCGCAGTCCCTCGATATCGCGAATCACTTCCCCTGCTTTGCAGCGTTCCAGTAAACCATCTGCCTGGCCATGTTTTTCGGCAGGGACAATCATCTTGATCGGTTGGCCGAGTAACTCTTCGCGCGTGAAACCATAGGTTGATTCCGCTTGGTCGTTTAGGTCGATCACGCGACCTGAGAGGTCTTCGATAAGAATGGGGTCCGTCGCATCTCGAAAAACTCGGTTGGCCTGTCGCAATTCATCTTCCGCCTCTCGCAGCGTGCTGATGTCTTTGGCGAACGTGGCGACCGCGGTGGGAACACCATCGTCGTTTTTCAATAAGGATAACGATAGTAATACGGGCACCAGTTCCATCTGTTTGGTACAGCGGACACCGTCGATATCTCGGACCGTTTGCCCGTCACGACATCGGGCCAAAAGTTCGTCGGCCTGTTCGTGCCTTTCTGAGGGAACAATTTTTTTGATCGGCTGACCAATTAATTCTTCACGCGAATAGCCATAAGTGCGCACGGCCTCATCGTTAAGATCCAATACTATCCCGTCAAGATCTTCGATTAAGATCGGGTCTGTCGCATCCCGAAATACGGTTTCGAGTTTTTCAAAACCTGTTCCCATTTCCATTCCGCCTATGTTCTTTGAGATGATTTTTTGGCTGCGCCTATGGTAGCGTATTTTTGCAGGTCGCGTTGCGGCGGACACCCCACGAGATATCTCTCAAGATTACCAGGCAGGTGAAATACAGATCCCTGCGCTGGACGATTCTGTTTGGACTATCCGGGATGCCCGCGAAACGTAGGGCGATTCTGCCAACAGTCGATCGGCTCGGCTCGTGACGCGTTGATGTCTGACCCGTTAATGGGATGTCGCTTGGCAAGAATCGATATTGAAAACCGAACGCAGGTATGAGGTGCTGCCGTCACTGCATTGATAGTTCGGCACGAGGCATGCGTAGGAGGGGTTGTGCAAGCGACGCTGGCGTCGGGAGGAGCTTGCGGTTGCGGCTAAACGATTGAAAAAGCAGGTGCCAGTCAATGTCCGAAAGGGTGTTAGGTCGACGTGACTCGAATCGTCAGCCTGTTGGGCAAAGCTGCGTTTGGACGAGGTAAGTACCCCTCCCCCTGCGGTCCATGGTCTCAGTCGCTTAATGAGATAGAAACTTACTTGGATTTGAATAAAGAGAATGCAAACCATAAAACGACTGTCAAAACAAGACTGCCGATAATCGAGATGTGTAAGCCATCGCGACCGAAGAAGAAGTTAAGGGCTGCGAGAACGAGCACGAAGATAATCAATTGTCGAATGAGGCTTGCGTTCACGGGACCGCCTTTGTGTGAGAGAATGGTGGAGTTCTTCCCACCATGCTGTTCCCTAAACGGTTGTATCGAATGGGAGGCAGGAAACGACAATTTTGTATTTGGGTTCAGATCGTCACCATCTTACCGGTTAGATCCGTCACGGTGCCGTCTTGTACTCATCGGCAAATTGTTCCGTGACCTGAGATCTGCTTTCTGAATAAGGGGTGTATCTTTTGTCCCCGATGTAAAGGTTCGCCCGGTCACTATGGGGTTTGTATCCCAAAAAGCATGATTTGACTCGCATTGCGTTTTGTCGGCGAAACAGGTGCTTTAATCGCTATTTAATCGCTCGCTCCCCTGGTTCGCGTGGTTGTGTGCTTGTCCCACTGTCGCAAGACTTACTTTTTCTAAGGTATGTTGTGGATTGTTGGTTTAAATTTTAGGGTGCGCAGTGCACTAGTTTTCATCGGCGGTAGACCACGTAAAATCCTTTCGTTGCCGAGCCTCAAAATTACACAGCTTTGTTTGGGAAAAATCATGTGTCGTTGGATTGCCTATACCGGACCGCCCTTACTGATGGAGGAGCTCGTCCTAAAGCCAAAATATTCATTGATCGAACAGAGTTATTCATGTCGCGAGGGGGCGGAACCCACTAACGGAGATGGTTTTGGGCTGGGTTGGTACAGCGATAAATCGCAACCGGGTGTGTTTCGATCGACTGAGCCGGCCTGGAATGACAGGAATTTAGCTTCTTTGGCCAAGCATGTTCGTTCACGACTTTTCATTGCCCACGTGCGGGCTACCACGGGAACGCCTATCCAGCAAACGAATTGCCATCCGTTTTGTTATGGAAACTGGATGTTGGCCCACAATGGTCTCATTGCAGAATTTCATCGACTTAGGCGTGAGTTGGCCTTTGCGATTGAGCCCGCGTTGTTTCCCTTAGTGGAGGGCAGCACCGATTCCGAAATTATGTTTTACTTGGCTCTAACGTTTGGTTTGGAAAAGGAGCCTGTTGCAGCCTTGGAAAAGATGGCTGGATTTGTAGAACAGGTCGGTCGCAGGCAGGGGGTTGAGCACCCGCTTCAAATGACGTTAGCTTTAAGTGATGGGCAGCGTCTGTTCGCGGTCCGGTACTCTTCGCAGCACGCATCGAGGACCCTCTACCACAATGCAAACTTGGCCGCATTGCAGCAGGTCAATCCCGCGCCGAACTTATTCGCGGAAGGGGCGGTCGCGGTCGTGTCCGAACCGCTCGATAATATGGAGGAGCATTGGGTAAAGGTTCCTGAGTCGTCGTTACTGACGGTGGAAAATGGGAAGGTAACGACGCAGAATTTTCAGCCACGCACGAACGGCTAAAAAAAGGGCCAGTGGAATTCGCCAGCCCAGTTCCATTCGAAATCACGCCAACCGTTTTATTCACCGGCGGCCGCAGGGACTTCCCTTCCTTCTCCGCCACCCGGACGGATGGACTCATCCATCGAGAGGACATACGCGACCATCGCGCCGAGCATGAGTATTATGGC
Source organism: Planctomycetaceae bacterium (assembly GCA_024232675.1). GTDB lineage: Bacteria > Planctomycetota > Planctomycetia > Pirellulales > Pirellulaceae > CAJQPP01. The sequence goes on along the minus strand of JAAEPL010000078.1, from coordinate 676 downwards.
GACCCAAGCTCGCCAGTCTTTATGCACTCCAGGACTTTTCGAAACCTTGTGTGGGGGCTTTTTTTTATTGTGCTTTTCTTGCTTGTGATATCCGGGCGTCGTTTCGTTTTGATGTTTATTCATCGAGCAAAACCTCAAAATATGGGAAGAAATCGCTGTGAGGCGATAAGTGGTTGTGTTGAATCAAAATCGGAGTTCCACTGTGCGGAAGTGGAACCTCAATTATTCTCAGGCCTCATACCATTGGAGGGGCGAAGCCTGTTGGGTTTGATTCTAGTCCCAAACGCCTGCTTGTAAAATCGGTTGCTGCCGTGAGATGCGAATTCCAAGCCGAGTCAGAGAGCTTAATCCCGCCAATCCCTGTAATGCGAACCGTCAGACTCAGGAATGCCACGTTCCCATTTGTAAACTTGATGTGTGGTAAGCTAAGAATCCGAGTGAGCCAAGAAGCGAGCACACGAAATGTTTCGTAAAAAGTGAGGGCAAAGGCATGGGATTGGCAGAAAGAAAAGTTTGTATCATCGGCGGGGGCGTTGGAGGGTTAACGTTAGCGTTATCGCTGCAGCAACGAGGGATACCCTGTCGTGTCTTCGAAAAATATGATCACTTTCAACATCATCGCACGGGGTTCTTGATTTGGAGTTATGCCATCAAGATCCTTCAGACGCTCGATGTA
>JAAEPL010000077.1 GCA_024232675.1 Planctomycetaceae bacterium | reverse complement strand
TGACCAGACCCAACGGGTTCGCCAAGGATTGCGTCCAGTGTCTTTTGGGTTTCCAATTTCTCTAATGTCGATTCGGGTTTATCGAGCCTTGAGTCGATATCCTTGACGACCGTCCGCAATTGTCGATAGGTGATGTCATCCACGCCGACTTCCTCAAGCAACAACTTACGGTCCAATTCCTCTAAGCCATTCTCGATTGCCGAGATGGCGTCATTAAACAGGACCACATCTCCGCTGAGCTTTTGGATGTCCTCCATGTACTGGCGGATGCTGCGATATTTACGCTTCGCGTCGGGGTTTTGCTCTAATTGCTCGGCAGTTGTCACGCCCAACTCTCGCAAATCCTCGGTCGCCTTTTGTTTCAGAGAATCAAACTGAATTATCTTTTCCTCCACCGTGCTCTTCCGCCGCTTGTACTCCTCCAACTTGTCATTCAGTTCTTGGCGAGTCTCCAGAAACCCTTGCTCCACTCGTCGTTGTTCCTGTGCGGACGACGCTAAGCCATCTTCCGAAGCCTGATTCATAAAATACCAGGCGACTCCAATGATGATCATGGTAATCATCAGCAACGCGACAAACGCCTTTATCATGAGTTGAAACTTTCCTTGGAGAGTGCTTTATGGCGAGACTCGATCGAGCCGCCAGGCCCGATCGAAAGACTCACAACTTGGTTACTTATCCTGCGGATCCTGCGCATCCGGAGCATCATTCAAAATCGCATCGATACGAGCTTGAGTCTCTTCCGAAGATTTGTTTTTTTCGAGGATTTCGTCGATCGCCAAATTTGAGGTTTGCAGCGTTGCTTCCCGTTGCGCGACCTTCTCAGACTCGACTCTCATCTCCGTTTCCACTTCGATGAACAGGTCGTTAATTTCAACTTCCAAGTCGTTGAATTTATCGGATATCGAACCTGACTTGCCGAGCACGGTCTGCGCGGTCTTCATGTCATCCAGTGCCGTTTTCTTGATGTCGATCTCCTCAAGTTTCTTTTTCAGAGTCGCCATTTGCTGCGTGGAGATTTGATACTCTTTGTTCAATAGATCAAACGCCCGCTTGTAGGTCTCCTTCGTGGCTTGCAAGGCACCCAGTTCCTGATTATTCATTTCATAGGCTTCCAAAAACTCGTTAGCCCGAGCTTTGATTTCCTCAGGAGACATCGTTTTGCCATTGATCTCTACTGCTTCCGTGGACGACAGGTGGGGGTTGATTTCGGCCAAGTAAACCTTGATCCCGTCCACTCGTTTTTGAATCGGCTGCATGCGTCGATCCATGTCATCAAGCCGCACCTCGGCATTGATTTTCGCTTTATGATTATTCTCAACGGCTTCCTCCAAGGACTGCACGCTGTTTTCAATTTCTTTGCGTTTAACGTCAAGTTCACCCAACCATTTATCAATCTTGTCGAGGACTTTATCTCCGGCAACTTGAGCCCGAGCGCCACAACCGGTGGTGGTTGTAGCTACGTAAATTCCTCCAACCAAAGCGACGGCGAGTACCAGTGAAACGAGAGCTTTCATGTTTAAGACTCCAAGCTGAATCTGTGTTTTGATGTGATATTGATCTGAGAGTAATTCGCTGCGATCGGCTTTTACTTGCGAAACTTCCGCCGGAAAATGCAATTCGAGGCCGAATCATCAACGATATGAAGAGGTTGGAACATGTCCCCCAACCGGCAGAAAGGACGGTTGGTGTCGCCGATTATCGAGAGTGCCTAGGTGAGTGACAAGTGTCTGGCAATAATTTGGTTAAAAAACCGCCCCCGGCAAGGGGCGGTGGGTTTTAGCTAGGGATTCAGGCGAATCCAGCGCCCGTCAGCCTTGGAATTACTTGCCAGGTTTACCAATACGGGCTGACTTCCGGTGTACAAGTCGTGCGACACCTGAAGTCATTTGCAGGATTTCGCCTTCAGGCGTCTCACGCTTCTAAGGCGCCTAACGCGGTAACGGCTTTAGAAGATGCCGAGTTGATCGCGTGCGTCATCCGTCATGCGTTCGGGGGTCCATGGTGGATCCATCACCACCTTGACTTCTACTTCCCCCACTCCTTCCAACTCGCTGGCGAACTGCTTGCTCTCGGCCACCAATTGAGGACCAGCCGGGCACATGGGGCTGGTCAGTGTCATTTCAATATCTACCGGTTGCTTTTGGTTGTCATCTGCCTCGCCAATGTTGACGACGTACACCAAACCAAGATCGACAATGTTTACAAACAGTTCCGGATCAATAACTTTTTTCAATTGCTCGCGGACGGCATCTTCAGAAATCGACATGACTAAAATTACTTTGCTTAAAGTTAACTCTTGTGTAAATAACGACTCTCGACAGCGGGCGGGGCTACCACAGCCAACCCAAAAATACTTTACCTATCAGATCTTAATCATCATTGATTTTAACGTAAATATTGCCGCCGTCGAGTTTTACTTCGTGCGCGGCTGTCGCTTGGGTGGCGGGCATCGTCAACGCCTCACCATTTCGCACATCAAACTTGGCTCCGTGCCTGGGACAGGCTATTTCACACCCCAGCAACTCACCATCACTGAGGGGACCCCCGTCGTGCGTGCAGACATCATCTAGACAGTAATATTGCCCGTCTACGTGGAAAAGGATCACCAACCGTTCATCCAATTCCACTAACTGCATGCCCCCCTCGGGCACCTCGTCCGCCGGGCAAGCCAGCTGAAAATCGCTCATTCCGTCACTCCTGATATTACCAAATGGCCGCACACTTTTAGGCGGACCGTGTTGTTCGTGTGTAATTGATTTCCATTGCTTTGACTTGCTTACCATCGGTCGCAGCAAAAAACATTTCGACCCTGTGATGATCCTCGTCTAACAACGTGATCAATGATCGTTTTTGCAACACCTCGCCTGTCTGCGGTGAAACCATCTGCGATTTCATTTCCCAAACCGTGCCGCTTTCGTCGACATGTCCGGACTCCATCTGCATTTCGGTGGAGGCGTTATCAATCCAGAATCCCTCGTAATGTCCTTGGGAGACGTTGTAACCCCAAAACCCCCGCCCCTGGAACGGGTGGGTTGCCCCTGGAACAGGATCACCGATGTAATCCTGCTGCAAAAAGAGCCCGTCCACTTGCCAACTGCTGTTAAGCAGACCGGTGCTGATCATAGGTTCGGCGTTTGCAGCCATCCACATCTTCACTTCGGAACGAAATGTGCCGGCAAATGGCTCCATTTTGTGGTGCGGCCCCGCAGATCGCAGGGGCGAATTCACTTGCTCATCCGCAGGTCGCTCTATCACCGTAGTCGCCTCCGCCGAACCTACTGAAGGTTCCAGACCGCACGTTAGTCGTATCAACCATTCTCGACCATGTTACCGCTAACCAACGAGGCTGAAACTAAGGCTCGAACACAGATCTCGACCGTGAACCTCTTGCCACGCTGGGTTGCTGAAGCTTACTCGTAATCACGCACTCGACGGGCGATTGCCAAGCCAAGTGCTTCTCGAACACTCTCGATGGTGACGCGATCAAAGACCTGCTGGAAAAAGCCTGTGACGATCATCTGAATGGCTTCTTTGCGGCTAAAACCTCGACTGCGAGCGTAAAAAATCAGCTCTTCGTCAACTTTCCCGCTAGTGCTTCCGTGAGTACAGCGTACGTCATCTGCCTCAATTTCCAGTCCCGGGATCGAGTCCGCTCGGGCGGCACGCGACAGCAACAGGTTATCGTTGCGTTGGTAACCATCTGTTTTTTGAGCGCCTTCATCGACTTGGATCATCCCTCGCCAAACCGTACGGGAAGAATCCTGCAGCGCCGCCTTGTAAAGGAAGTCGCTCGTACAGTGCGGTTGCTCGTGCTGCTGCAACGTGTGGTAGGAAAGGTGCTGTTTGTTCTCGGTGAACATCACTCCGTTGACCTGACAGTTGCCACCTTCTCCGGTCAACGAAACATGTTGGTTGACCTTGGACAAACGTGATCCCAAAGCGCCCACAGTCCATTGCAAGGAAGAGTCACGTCCGACGAGTGCTTTTTGATTGGCGAAGTGCCAAACGCCTTGCCCCCAGTCCTGAAGGTTTACGTAACGGAGGTGAGCATCATTACCGACGATCAATTCCACCGCCCCGCAGTGCATGCCGCCGGCGTTAACGTCCGGACTGGCTGATTCACTTAGCAATGTCGCTTCGGCGCCGTCTTCCAAAATCACGAGGGTGTGAGCAAAGTCACTGCCACCGTCACTCATTCCCGCAATACTGTGCAAGGGTTTGTCGATGACGACGCCACGCGGCACGTACAAAAACACACCTGACGACCAAAACGCCGCATGTAATGCAGAGAAGCGGTCGAAATTTGGGTCGACTGCTTTTTGAAACAAGTACTTTTCGATGAGATCGGAGTGCTGATTCGCAAGTTCGCTTAAGCTACCAAAAACGACTCCCTTTTCTGCCCATTCTGGATCCAAGTGATGGTGCAGCGTGACGCCATCCATGGAGGAGCAACTTCCTGCCAATTCCACGCCGGCCGACAAAACCGCGTTAGGTAGTGGTTGCCCCGTTTCGGTAGCTGAGTTGAACTTATTCAACTTAAACAGCCGAATATCGGTGCGCATCCATTCTTCATCTTTTTGATTTGGCCAGCGACCTTCCGAGAAAGTCTGCCACGCATTTTGTCGCAGGCTTTGCAGCCATTGCGGTTCTTTGCGAGCCTGCAAAAAGGCGTCAAAACCTTCTTGGTTGTATTCCATCCGGGTGATTGTTTGGGACATGGTTATTTGGTTTCAGATTCGAATGTTCGATTGACGGTATTTTTTTCTCAGTGATCACACACCGGACTTCGGCAGCAATCGGCGTTTCTGATTGTGGTTTTTCGCAACCGGGCAACGTACTCGCGCCCGGCAACTGACGGGTTCCGATCTCGGGTTAACCGACGGAACCTTCCATTTGCAGTTGAATCAAACGATTCAGCTCCACGGCATACTCCATGGGCAATTCTTTCACCAGTGGCTCAATAAAACCATTAACGATCATCGTACTGGCTTCGGCCTCGGAAAGGCCTCGACTCATCAGATAGAAGAGTTGCTCCTCCCCGATACGTGAAACACTCGCTTCGTGCCCAATCGAGACATCCTGCTCCATAATTTCAATGTAGGGGTAAGTGTCACTGCGACTCGCCGGGTCTAGAATCAAGGCATCGCAAACCACGTTGCACTTCGAGTTAACCGCACCTTTTTCTACGCGAGCCAAACCGCGGTAACTACTGCGCCCACCATTTTTAGAAATCGATTTGGAGATAATCTGACCGGTGGTATCGGGAGCGGCATGTACCAATTTGGCACCGGCATCCTGATGTTGTCCTTTACCTGAGAAGGCAATCGACAGAATCTCGCCTCGCGCCCCTGGTTCCATCATGTGTACGGCCGGGTACTTCATCGTCAGATGACTGCCTAAATTGCCATCGACCCACTCCATGACCGCGTCTTGATAGGCCATGGCACGCTTGGTGACCAAGTTATAAATGTTGTTGGCCCAGTTCTGTATCGTCGTGTAACGACACCGTGCGCCCTTTTTCACCATCACCTCGACCACAGCCGAGTGCAAAGATTCGCTGGTGTACATCGGAGCGGTACAGCCTTCGACGTAATGTACCTGAGCTCCTTCGTCGACGATGATGAGCGTCCGCTCAAACTGGCCCATGCTCTCTTCGTTAATCCGAAAGTAAGCCTGCAGAGGAAACTCAATCTTCAAACCCTTAGGCACGTAGATAAAGGACCCACCCGACCAAACCGCGGAATTCAACGCTGCGAATTTGTTATCGTGAGT
>JAAEPL010000076.1 GCA_024232675.1 Planctomycetaceae bacterium | reverse complement strand
ATTCGTTACGCCTCTCAAAGTATTTCACTTGGAAGACCATCGTATGATTCGAATCGCCCACAATCAGGATAGCCAAGGTGTGATTGATTTAATATCGCGTTGTTATTCTGAATACGACGATCTTGTTTGTTTGGAACCGGGGGGGGCGGAGGCCGAGTTGTTGGACCTCGAAGCGAATTACCGTGGCAAGGGCGGAGAATTTTGGGTCTTGGATTTGGACGGGCAAATCATGGGGTCCCATGCCACGATCCCGTTTGTCGAAACGCCGCAGATATGTGGTTTTCGACGGCTTTACCTTGATAAATCGTTACGCGGTCAGACTGATTGGGGGCATGAGTTGATGCAGGTCACCATCGACTGGGCCCGCCAGAAAGGGTTTCAAGAAGTCCAGTTTTGGTCAGATACGCGTTTCGAACGTGCTCATAAATTTTTTCAAAAGTTTGGTTTTCAAGCGGACGGGCGGGTCCGTGAAATGCACGACAGTCACGAAACCTACTCGGAGTACTTCTTTCGGCTCGAGCTCTGAGAAGGCATGTTGTTAAACGGGAATTTTCAATTTCTGCTGCAGGAATTGTTTTAGGGCGTGCACGGCTTCCTGCCAATTGTCTGCCTGCGTGCGTCCCGAGGATTTTCGCGGTTTGAAGCTGTGGTCACCATCCTCTAGCCATTGAATATTTATCCGCTGAGGGAGTTCATAGAGCGGAACCTCTTTGAAATTACCGAAAGTATCTCGGGTTCCCTGCAGGATTAAGCTGGGGGTTTGCAGGGACTTTAGATGCGACGTGCGAAGTTTTTCCGGCTTTCCAATGGGGTGAAAGGGATAGCCCAAGCAAATCAAACCAGCAACTCGGTGTGTGTCAGCCACGATGCTGGCAATCCGGCCACCCATCGATTTGCCCCCAATCACCACGGTTTTTCCTGAGAATGCATGGATGGCTTCGCTCCATGTTGCTTCTAGAACCTGTGGGCGGTCCGGCCCATAGCGTCTGCCCGTCAGCCGGCGTTTTGCCATGTAAGGGAATTCAAATCGTGCGACGCGAAGCGCTGGTCCTGCCAGTGACTCGGCAAAAAAATTCATGAAGGGAGAATCCATTCCCGCGCCTGCCCCGTGTCCCAGAATTAAAACGGCGGCAGCGCTGGCGGGGCCGTTCAACCGCATTGCTTTCTTTTTCATGGTGGTGGAAGAGACGTCCTCGGCAGGAGCGACTGGGTTCAGCCCCCTGCGTCAATAATTCACAGGCACTTTGTACGGCGTCTCGAGTTATTTCGAATCTTTCAGAAGTTCAAGTTCGTAGACAAGGACTTGGTTGGGGCCCACCACGCCTGACGGGTCTCCCTGGATTCCAAAGGCCAGCTCGGAGGGAATGTAAACCTCCCAGACATCGCCCGGTTTCATTTTTTGAATGACATTTACCAGGCCCCGCACTCCGATGGCTCCCACGGTGATTGACCATGGTTGAGATGCTTGGGAAGAGTCAAAAATTTTGCCGTCCGTGAATTTTGCTTTGTAATTTAATTTCACGGTGTCGCTGATCTTTGGTGAGTCGCCTTCGCCCGCCTTGATGACTTTGTATTGCAAGCCATTCTCCAATTCCTTTACCCCCTCTTTGAGCAGGTTGCTTTTAAGGAATTTTAATCCGTTTCGCATATTGTCATCAGCGGCTTTGGCCAGACGGGCTTGTTGCTGTTGTACAAGCATGCGTTCAAAGGCCCGCTGCACAGACTGAATTTCTTCATCAGTCATAGGAGGTGAATTGCCAGCCTTCGCGTCATTGATCCCTTTTATTAAAGCCGACAAGTCAAATTCAACGCCCTGTTGCTGCATGTTTTTAACAAAGTTAAATCCAATCAGGTAACTTGCTTTTTGCTGGAGTGATTCACCGGCTGAGCTGTCAGCAGCTTGAGCAGGTTTCGAATCTTGAGCAATAAGTAGTGACGGGCTGCAAATCATTCCGGCGACGATTAACAGAGTGAAAAAGCAAAATCTGAGCATGTGTCTGGTTCCTGGTCCGATGGAGGGGCCCGCGTGACGTTTGTAACAAAGAGTTGATTGCATCGGCCTTAATTATACGAAGTGCACACAAACAAGGTATGGTGTTGCCTAACCGTCACTGTTTGGGCCGTTTGCGTGATTTACCTGAATGCACAAAAAAACCCCGCCGAGTGGCAGGGTGATGTTTTGGTGGCGGGATTGCATTTGGCTACGCTTGGAAGCTAGAGCCGCAACCGCATGATTTCACAGCGTTGGGATTGTTAAAAGTGAATCCGCGGGCATCAATGCCTTCGTGCCAATCGACAGTGGTGCCGTCTAGGAACAAGGCACTCTTTTTATCAACGACCAGAGTGATGCCGTGTTGTTCTAACTTTTTGTCGTTTGCTTCGTCGAATTCTTCGTCGAAACGGAAGTCGTAGCTGAGGCCGCTGCAGCCTCCGCCAGAAACACCGATACGCAGAAATGTGCCTGCCTCGGTATCGTTTTCTTCCATGACCCGTCTTACTTCTACGGCTGCCTTTTCGGTCAGTTCTACGCTCATGCTAATCTCCACTGCTGAAAGGGGTGTTTTGTTTATGGTTATCGGGATTCGTGTACCGATCGTTGATTTCGCTAACAAACATATCGAATGAACGGAGTTTCGAAAAGTTCGTCTACACGAAGGATAGGCAGAGTGCTGCCTTAAGTCAATTGAATGCTGAGACTTAGGATCTGTTGCCGGTGGTTGAACGACTTTTAACTAAATAGTGCGGAAAAACAGATCTGCGACCAAGTCTCATATCTCTCGATTTCCGCCTGAATATTGGAAATTTTCTCAAAACCGGAGTCGCTGATGTCCTCTTCCCGGGCTTTTACTAAAGGCGCTTCGACGTCGAAGATATGCACGACGCCCAGATGGACTTTTCCGACTTCGGTTTCGTCGTCGTTGATCATGCCAACGCATGCTGCTTGGTAGGGCGTTTCAATGATGGTCTCTTCATCCAGTTCACGCTGCATCCCCTTTTCGTAAACGGAATCGGAGTTTTCGTCCAATGTCGAAATATGGCCACCGATGCCGATGCTCTTTTTGGCATGCAGGCGGCTTTCTCCTTGACCTGAACCTCTCGTGTAGCGAAATATCTGGTCGCCGGCGGGATCCTGGAAACGAAAAACAACGTAAGGGATCAGCTGCTTAAAAGAAGGGTCTGATTCCATTTCGCCCCGCGGCCGGTAGCTGGTATTTGCGGGGTCCAGCAGTACCGATAGGTATTTGTCGACTTCGGTCGTAAAGCCTTGGAAATGGCCCAGTTCATGAAAAAGGCCAGTTGGCACGACTAGTACTTGTTCGGTTTCGACCATCAAAGCAGTTTCCCTCCTATCGGAAGATTGTTCCATCGACCTCTATGGCCGACCGTCTCAAATAACGCAATCTAATCGACTGAAGCAAAATGGGAAGGGTGTGTTGGTAGCTCTGGGGTGCCCACGGTATTTGTCTGCAGGCTTCAGTGACGCTGGGTTCGTCTGCTTAAACCCTCGATAAAATCCTTTCAAGTTGCCGCCTCTGGAGCACCGGTCAAACGTTCATTTGATGGTGTTTCAGGGCGCGGCAGACGGTCGCGAAATGGATATCAACGATGTCGTCAATATCGGGAGCATAGCCACCGGCCATGGCGACTGCGATGGGCAGATTATGGCGGGTGCAGAATTGAAAAACCATTTCGTCACGCTGCCGAAGGCCTGTTTTCGAAACATCCAGTTGTCCCAAACGGTCACCTGCATAGGGATCTGCTCCGGCGAGGTAAAAAACCAGATCGGGTTCAAATTGCTGCTCAATCGTCTTCAGGCCCTGCATTAATCCGCGAAGAAATTCAGCGTCACCTGTATGGGGTGGCAAGGGGATGTCCAAATCGCCCTGCGTCTTCCTAAAGGGAAAGTTTTTTTCACAGTGCATGGAAAAGGAAAAGAGTGTGGGGTCTGAGTGTGCAATAGCTGCAGTGCCATTACCCTGGTGGACATCGAGATCGATGAACAAAACATTCTTAACTTTGTCGGTTTGCTGTAAAACTCTGGCAGCAACGGCCGCGTCGTTAAAAACACAGTAGCCCTGCCCTGCATCAGGAAAAGCGTGATGAGTGCCACCGGCTAAATTTACCGACACCGATTCTTGTAAAGCCCGTTGGGCTGCCTCGATACTTGCTCCGACGCTGCGACGCGAGCGTTCCATTAATCCTAAGGACCAGGGAAATCCGATACGCCGAATTTCCAAATCGGTGAGCTGACCTTGAATGACTCGGTCTACGTAATGGGGGTCGTGGACGAGCGCCAATTGCTCATTGGTTGCTCCCGCAGGCACCAAAAGTTCTGCTTGTAGAAAGTCCGGCGAATCGGCGATGCGATGCCGCAGTCGCCGGTATTTCGCCATCGGGAATCGGTGCTTATCTGGAAGCGGTAATTCAAAAGTGTCAGAATAGAAAATCTTCATTGCTGATGATTCGCGTCCACCCGCTGGCGTGCTAGGAATTGAATAGGCACGTTGGTTTTCATTGGGAGCTTGTGGGACCGCACAACGCCTTCGAATGGGTTAAGTGAGTGTTCGTGAACCCGGTCACTTACTCAACTGGTTGTTCCCAAGATCCCACCACTGCTCCACCCATTTCGGCACTCTTGCTTGCTGACACCTCGGCGCAAGAGGTGTCTGTTTCCCAAATCGCGACTTTGGAAACATGCACATTGTATTGAGGAATTTGTTCCAGCAATTCTGGGGCAATCGATTCCAGCAGGTAGCGAGCCATATTTTCTGCGGTCGGGTTATATGGCATGACATGAATTCGATTTGGCTGGATCGTTCGCAGGGCGTCAATGGAAACCGTATCTTCTTCCCACAACAGCATTGCGTGATCCCAATGTTTGTCGATCCAAGTCTTGAAGAGGTTTTTTATGACACTGAAGTCAACGACTCGGCCGATCGAGTCCGTTTGCTGACCGGTCACGAAGATTTGCGCGATGTAATTGTGGCCGTGTAGGTTCTCGCATTTGCCGCCGTGATTCATTAGTCGGTGGCCGGCACAGAACCCAATTTGTTTCATGATTGTAATATTCATGGCACTGGTTCAAACTCGGCTCGAATTCATTCCTGCAAGAGGTCGACATCGTAGCCTGTATGAGGGAATTCCTTTATGTCAGTTTAGGGTTGTTGCGATGCCGGGTCGCGTCTCGTGCTGTTTTCTTTTCCAAGTTGGCAAGCATCGCTTCATTTAAATCAATGCCCGTTTGGTTGGCGATACATACCAAAACAAACAAAACATCTGCCAATTCATCGCCCAGTTCATTGTCTTCCCCAGCCTTAAAGCTCTGGTCGCCGTATCGACGCGACATGATTCTCGACACTTCGCCTACCTCTTCGACAAGTTGAGCCAAGTTGGTAAGCTCAGAAAAGTATCGCACACCGATCGTTTTGATCCAGTCGTCTACCGTCTGCTGGAGTTCGTTCAATGTGATGGGATGCATGGTAGTCCTAGCATAGGGCGGTTACAACGTTAAATACTGTCGTCGATCCCCCGAGTTTAGCTTTTCTACGGCCGGATTAAAGAGCCAGGCTTTTCCTTATGAAATTGTTGACCTGTTTTCCCTTGAACGACCGCCAGATAGCCCAAATCCAAGCGGCGGTACCAGATTGGGAGGTGGTCCAGGCAAATCAAGAAAATGTTGCAGAATTGATCGGTCGCTGCGATGTTTTTTGTGGACACGGGCGACACCATCAAATTGCCTGGCCGGATGTTGTGGCCGCCGGGCGGTTGAAATGGATTCAATCCTCGGCCGCAGGCATGGATCATTGTCTGGTGCCGGCCGTCATTAATTCTGAGATTGAAGTGTCCGGATGTAGTGGTTTGTTTTGCGATTCGGTTGCCGAGCAGGCCATGGCATTAGTTCTCGCTTTGCTACGCCGTCTTCCCACTTTTTTTCAGGCTCAGCAGAATCGTGAGT
>JAAEPL010000075.1 GCA_024232675.1 Planctomycetaceae bacterium | reverse complement strand
CGCCATCGATGTGGGCGGTCTTGATCGCCAACCCTGTGTCACCGCAGATTTACGCGTGCGCGGCTATCTGAATAGCGAAGATCCGGCGATGCCGACCGAAAACTGGCTACGCGTTTACGGAGCGGATGCTGCGGAAGTCATGGCCGTATGCGACCAAATCGAGGGTGGGCACGATCGACTTCACGCTCGTCTCCCTTACCCCAAAGGGGTGGTGACCCATGCCGTTCGTCACGAAATGGCATTAACCGTGGAAGACGTGCTGGCTCGGCGCACTCGGGCTTTGCTGCTGGATGCCGCAGCGGCGGCCGAGAGCGCGGCGGAGACCGCTGCGTTAATGGCTGCTGAACTAGGTCGGGATGAAGCATGGGTGGCCGCCCAGGTACAGGAATTTCAGGCCTTAGCAGCTGGCTATCAAGTCAGTGAAAATCCCGCATAAAGGCGGTATCGAACCTTCCTTGCCCCGCACATGTGCGGTTACGCAGTAAAACTTGATTGGGCAGGGATGGAAGCAGCCCCCTAAGGGGGCTGAGCGAGGCAGAGATGACTGGAAAACTTGTACTTTCTGCTCAATTGAAACAATCTTGGCCAACTGGGAATGATGTTCTGGTACAGTCATCCTTCTTTTCTTGTCGGCACCTTGATTAATCCCGACTTTTGGTTGTTAATATCCACTCCCATACACCAAATTAGCAAGTGGCATTATGAGCGATTCACCCCTCCCACCAAACCAATATTTCATCGAAGTTTCCGGGGCAGGAATTCCCGAAGTGGATGGGCTGTTTGTACCTTCGACAGCGCCTCCCGCTCAATCGGAATCAGGCACCGAATCCAGCCTTGGCTATTGGAATGGCAAATTGGCTTGGGATCGTGCTGATGGCAAATGCGAACGCAGTCCTTCCCTCTCGTATTCCAATAGTTACAGCTCTTGGAGAATCGCCCGTTTGGATGGGCATCTTGCTTATCACATCACTTGTGACGACGAAATGCCGCCAACGGATCGCGAATGGGACGTTTACAAAATGGGCGTGGCGCCGGCGCCGCAAGTCACCATCCATCATTTCGATCCACGACTTCCATGCCCGGAACACAACGTGATGTTTGTGATGGGTGGCCCCGGTGCGGGAAAAGGCACCATGTGTGGCTTGGCAGAATCGCAACTCGGTTGGACCCATCTCTCCATCGGCGATCTACTTCGCGATAAACGGGAAGCCAATGGACCGGTCGCACAGACCATTGAAAAATACATTAACGCCGGAAATCTCGTTCCGGATGAAATCGTTTTGCCTTTACTCAAAGGCGAAATGGAGCGAATCACTCGAACGACCGGACGGAATAATTTCCTGCTCGACGGTTTCCCGCGTTCATTGTCGAATCTTGAGTGTTGGTACGAGACCTTTGGTCGTGAATCTGAGTTGCCGAAAATGCTGTTTTTCGAATGCCCTTACGATGAACTTGTAAAACGTATTATGGGGCGGGCGAAATATTCGGGGCGAACCGACGACAACATGGAAAGCCTACTTCTGAGGTTTGAAACATTTAAGGCGGAAACGCTGCCCATTGTTGAGCTCTTCAAAAGCAAAAACAAATGCATTGAAATTGACACCAGCTCAGATCGCCAAACGGTTTACGACATCGTGGTAGAACATCTGTCGGAACACACCGACGAAGCTCTGGTTTCGCAACCGCTCACCGAAAAAGCAGAAATGTTACTCGGATTGCGTCCTTATCCTCCCAAGTAGTCGTCCGCCATATTGATCTCCTGCTTCGCAACTCAACCAGCGGACTCTTCAAAGCAGAATAAAGTCAATGCGCCCTTGGGTGCCCTCCACACCAGCGGCTGAAAGGGCACGGGACAAGGCAAGCCAAAATGTGGGCGTTCCGCTCGCTGAAACAGGACAGCGTGTGCGAATAGGCATCATCCCGCCCTTTCAGCGACGGCGGTATCCCCTCATCAATATGTGGGTCGGTGATAAATCCATGCAGCGCGTCACAAAATTGATTACGGTAGTTGTGATCGAGATCTCCCCTCAGCGGACGAATGGCAGCGACTTGCATGGGCTTGCTTTGGGTTAGAGTGATCGGCGGATTGATGAGACGCCCATATCCCAACACACCAGAGCCATGAAAAAAATCCTACTTCCTGCCATTTCGCTAGTCACTTTGTGCTTGCTCTCTACCCACGTTGACGCACAACAAGAAAACCAAATCGCAGCGGCAAAAACACCTGTAAAGGTTTATATCTTATCCGGCCAATCAAATATGGTCGGCATTGGTCAGGTCACTGGTGGCAGCGTCCGTTGGGGTGACGAATTTATTGATCCAGTGGTTTCGGTTTATGCCGGCCCTTTTGATAACAGCGTCGATTACGATCGTTTGCAACCGGACACCACATTGAAACTGGAAAAATTTGGCGGTGTCGAACCGACTCCCTTTCCCCAAGGGGGCACCCACATTGTACGGGGGAAGATCCAAGTGAAAGACTCCGGTCAGTATGAGTTTCGGCCCGGTTATGGAGGCTCGACCTACAATATCATGGAGGTGAACGGCGAGGAAGTTTACCGCAAAGAACCGGGTTCGGAAGCATCGTTCTCAACCGTCCAGCTCACCGCTGGTAAAGCGGTCCCCTTCAAAATTACTTATCTAAATCAACAGGCAAACGGACTAGGCTGGATCGTACGTGCCGATATCCCCGGCACGCTTTCCACTCTTGTAAAACAAGAGGGGAAGTTTCCCTACCTGCTCAACGCACAAGGTCATTGGATAGAACGCCCCGATGTTTGGTACAAGGGTTTAGTTACAGCGGGTGCTGACAAATGGCTCAGCGTGGGTTGCGGAGCTAGTAGCAATCAGATTGGACCTGAATTGGGATTCGGAATCCAAATGGGAGACCACCATGACGAACCGATCATTATCTTAAAAAGCTCTCAAGGAAATCGTTCGTTGGCTTGGGATTTTCTCCCCCCGGGCACCCCCCAATTCCAACAGGACGGAATGATCTACGCTGGATACAAAGAGTCGCCGGCAAACTGGGAAGTCGGCACCGAACCCCAATCCATCGACTGGTATGCAGGCAAGCAATACGACGATTGTTTTCAAGCGGTCCATCAGGTGTTGGATAATTTCGATCATGAATTTCCACAATTTGCAGGACGTGGCTACGAGATCGCCGGCTTTGCTTGGTGGCAAGGTCACAAGGATCAGGGAAATGAAGTGCACGCCAAGCGTTACGAACAAAACCTGGTTCACTTGATCCGTTCACTGAGAAAAGAGTTTCAAGCGCCCAAGGCACCCTTTGTTATCGCCACCATTGGATTCGACGGATGGGCCATGTCGGGAAACGCCTTGACGGTTGCCAACGCTCAGCTTGCGGTCAGCGGCGAACAGGGAAACTACCCGGAATTTCTCGGCAACGTCAAAACTGTTGAGACCCGGGATTTTTGGCAGGACGCTAAAATTTCCCCTCGAAACCAGGGCTTTCATTACAACCAAAACGGAGAAACGTATATGTTGGTTGGCGAAGCTCTAGGCCGCGGCATGCTCGAACTCCTCGCAGAACAAAATGACTGACTTCACTCCCCAGCAAAGCTGCTGGAAACCGATCCGAAATTCAAAACAGAAGGACCACACCATGCTTCATGGTTTCAAATATCTACCTCTCATTATTAGCATCTTGGTTCTGGCCCCGTCATTGCTGTCAGCTCAGGAAACCACCGTCTTACCCGATCCAGACGGACAGCCGGCTGATATGGAGCAACCGGTCCAGGTTTACATTCTGTTAGGTCAATCCAACATGCTTGGCTTTGGAAAAATTGGGCCCCTCGACAAGGAAGGTTCCCTGGAACACGCGGTGAAAAAAAATGACCTCTACCCCTATTTGATCGATGACGACGGAAATTGGACGACGCGGAATGATGTCCGTAACGTTCGCGTTATGGGCAGCGGTACAGGCGGTACGAAACGCGGCCAAAATGAGTGGCTGACCATCAAAGGCAAAATTGGACCGGAAGTAGGCATTGGACACCACTTGGGGAATCACATTGAGGCACCCGTGATGATCCTTAAAAGTTGCATCGGCAACCGCAGCTTAGGCTGGGATCTACTGCCCCCAGGCAGTCCTGCTTTTGAATTCGAGGATAAAGATACACTTTGGCAATACGCGGGTTACAAGCAATCTCCTGATCGTTGGAAAAAAGGCACTCAGCCCGAACCGATTAAATGGTACGCCGGCATGCAATACGACGGAGATATTGCGCGAGCCAAAGCCGTACTTGAGGATTTGAATGCTCATTACCCTGACGCCAAGCAATACGAAGTGGCCGGGTTTTTCTGGTGGCAGGGTGATAAGGATCGCTACAACGCAGGTCACGCCGATCGTTACGAACAGAACCTCGTGCATTTGATCAAACAACTGCGAAAGGACTTCGACGCGCCCGACGCGAAATTCGTCTGCGCTACACTTGGGCAAACGAAGAAAGGCGATGAGGGAAATGAGGGGCTGATTCTGAATGCTCAATTGGCCGTTGACGGCAAGAGCGGTAAATACCCTGAATTCGCGGGCGATGTCGCGACAGTTTACTCACACCCGTTATCCAAAGGCGGTGGCTCTAACAGTCACTACGGCGGGAATGCCGAGACCTACATGAATATTGGCGAAGCCATGGGGCAGGCGATGGTTGATTTACATCAAGCTGACCATGATTGACCGGGAAAGTCCGTTTCGGCAGCCGAGCGTTGGGAAGATGACTCAATCCATCTTCCCTTAAGCTCGCCCTAATCCTGCTCGCGCAGGCGTCATTTGCAGGTGGGCGTCGCAAGGGTGCCCACGAGTAACCCTTCGATTCAGTTCTGTACGTCCAACAGGCTTTTGCATTCGCGGCGAATAATCTCCAACCGTCTTTGCACCGTACTCCGTGCGCAATTCAGTTCTTGAGCGATTTCCTTATCCTGATAACCTTCCATTCGCATGGACGCTATTTTTTGCAACTGATCGTCACCTAGATTTTCAAAAAAACGATCACAGGTCTCCGTAAAGGAGGCTGCGAACTCGGGCGTCGGCTCAATACCCTCCAGTTGCTCGATCCCACCGCCCGCTGAGAGACTATGATTCACGCCATGAAACATGGCCTCGGTAACATTACGACCGGTGTCGCGTTTTTGCTGACGGTCAAATCGATGACGGCGCATCACCTTCCTGCCAGTTATCACCAACAAGAGTGCTAACAATTCATCGCGATTCCTCAGATCGGGGTAGCGTCCCACCTCGATCCCTTTACAGAAACTATTGAAAGCACTTATCGCGGCATCTTCTTCGTCGTAAACACGTCGCGTTTCTGGTGACAGTTTTCGGATCGCGGTCAGCCGTAATCGATCAAAAAATCGGTTCCATAGTTCCGCAGCGGCGACCTGGTCCGCGTTTCTTAACTCGGCCAGTAAAATCGTTACGCTGTTTTGTTCTTCGTCCAAGTTCGAAAATTGTTCCTCACTCATCTTACTTTCCGATGTCGATGCAACTTAATCTCCCCGCGTAATTTTTATCCGCTCACCCACCTGATGAATGACCGGGTAGCGAAATTATTCTCTCGTTAATATGGCCGTTCCCACTGCCATACCGACCAACCCGGTGACCAACAAGATTCCGCAAGGCAGCATCATTTCTGCCACGCTAAATTCTCGCCAGACCGCGCCCTCAACGGCTAATATAGCCCATTTAATCGGGCTTAAGTAACTGAGCTTCTGCATGAATTGAGGCATAAACATTACAGGGATCATGGCGCCACCAATCATGGCCATCACCATACTAATCGCCCACCCAGCACCGTTAACAGATTGTTCCGTTTTTCCGAGATTCGACATGATCATCATGATTCCGGTAAAGCATGTCGCTACGCAGAGTGCCGCAATTGCCAACATCCAATAATTGCCTGGCCGCATACCGAGAAACATTCCCAAACCGATCATGAATGCGACGACTAAAATGACCGACAGAAAGCAGGCCAGTGCTTTACCCATCAGGATTTGGGAACGGGTGATAGGCGCGATTTGAAGTCGCATCATCGTTCCCTGAGTGCGTTCGCGGGCAATAGAAATTGCGAATCCAGCGACACACGCTAACACCCCCCACATCATCGCTTGGGGGAAACTGATATCCCATTTCGATTTAAGTTGCCGCATTTGCCCGGCCTGGCTTTTAGGATCAATCTTTCGGGAAACATCGATTGATTCGATTTTCGCGAATTCGAACCCGCCAGCGTTCACCGGACCCGCTGAAGACACGCTGGAATCGGTTTGCAATGCGTCGATACTCTTCTGCATGTTTTCCAGCGAACCCAAAAAAGTATTGAATAGCAATCGATTCCCTGGGCTGATCGTTTCGTCTGCGGCCAAATCGTCACGGGCGCTGGCAAGGGTGTCACTCATCGAAGACATATCCGTCATGCGTTGACCTGCCAATTGCCCAATTCCCTCCATCACCATGCCCTGCAACATGGCCGCTTCCGCCGCACGCGACGGATCCACACCTACCTGGATCGTCGGTGGTTGGTTCCAAAACACGCCCGCGGTCTCGCCGAAACCTTTCTCCAGTACTACCATCGCCATACGTTGCCCTTTCCGGACACTCTCGCGGGCCGCATCGTAATCAGATTCCGCAAGCGCAATCGATTCATGCGCTGCCATGAATCTGACAAATTCACCTGAAACTTCGGATTGATCAAGATCGACCATCGCGATTTTTATTTTGCTTTGGGCTCCTGCTGATGACGGACCTCCCATCACCATGCCAAAAAACAGCCCCATCAGGATGGGGAATCCGATAATAAAAAATGCGCCGAGTTTGTCACGAAATAACAAACGTAGGTCTTTGATTGCCATCACAAGTACTTGATTCATTCGTCTCGCAGTTTCCTTCCGGTCAAAGTTAAAAATACGCTTTCCAAATTTGGTTGAGCGATATTTAATGTTTGAAAAGCCACGCCTTTTCCTGACAATCTCGCCACCTCCTCAAGAGGGTGTTGAGCTTCGAAACGAATCGTATTTCCCGTCCGCGTACCAGGAATCTCAACCCCGTTGGGAGTCGTCTCCAAGTCGGCTGTGACCACGGAAGCGCCCCCGTATTGGCGAAGCAAGTGATCGACGGTGTCCAGCGCGAGTAATTTCCCGTGATCCACGATGGCAACGCGATCACAAAGACGCTGCGCCTCCTCCATGTAATGGGTCGTATACAGAATGGTCATGCCTTGCTCACGCAGGGTTTGTATACATTCAAAGATATGGTTGCGAGACTGCGGATCTACACCCACGGTAGGCTCATCGAGCAACAAGACTGCCGGTTCGTGCAGTAACGCTACGGCGATATTCAAACGTCTCTTCATACCGCCGGAAAACGTGCTGACTCGGCTTTTAGCGCGATCTGCAAGCTGAGCAAAATCTAGGCACCAGGCCACTCGCTCACGCAACTTGGTCCCTGAAATCCCATAGAGCTGCCCAAAGAACTCGAGATTTTCTTTCGCTGACATCGCCTCATAAATTGACAACGTCTGCGGTGCCACGCCCACTAATTTTCGCACCCTAGGGAGCGTCGGATCACTGGCGTTTGAACACTCCGGGGAACCAATCGATACGGTCCCGCTGTCCGGTTTAAGGAGACCGACTAACATACTAATCGTCGTGGTTTTGCCGGCGCCATTAGGCCCTAACAAGCCAAATGTTTCCCCCTGCCGAATTGAAAAACTCAAATCGTCAACTGCTTTGAGATCGCCGAACGACTTCCGCAGTGAAGAAATGGTTGCTAGGGAATCTGCCATCCTTCTCTTTCTCTTTGACGGTCGTTGTAAATAAGACACACCTTATTCGCGATAAGGCGCGTATTATTCGATAAATAATCGCCAAAAACAACGGCAAAAGAAAACCCCAGACGGCAGACGGCAGGTCGCTTTGCTTTAAAGATCCTCCCCGAAAAATCAAGAATCGACTCCGGCGGTTCAACCACGACAGACAACTTGCTGTCCTATTACACAAGGCTGCAGGACATTCGATAGCGCTATGACGATTGACAATCCTGCACACAGCTAATCGCCGCTTGCATCTCAAAGATAGGGAGCGTTGGTAGCTCCGCAAAATCCGACAGCGGTTGCTCATCAATAGGGGGAAACGTTGTCGCGTCGAATTGTGAATGATGCTTCCAAGATCGGGTTATCAAAATACTGGACGGCGACGAGACCCTGTTGACGAATATCGACCTGAACCGAGACCGTAATTTCATCGGTATTCATGTCGATTTCGCTTGGCGTGACGGTCACGGTACATTCATCGCAAACGTATTTCATTTGGAATGTCGCTTCCTCGATAATATCCTCGACTGTCGCTCCTGGTTTCACCCCAATGCGTGCTGACTCGAAAGCCGCATGATAAGTTACATTTTTCAAAAGGTTGTAGCGAGTTAGTTCAATACACCCCCACATCATCAAAAATAACAGGGGCGCTACCATGGCGAACTCGACTGCGGCAGCACCGCCTCTACTTTTTCTTTTTTGTCGTTCCATCACGCTCTACCTATTCCACAAATACAATCTCAAGACTTTGGGCGATTTCCCGAAACGCTTCCTCTAGCTGCTCTTGAGTTATCGCGTAGAAAAGATCTCCGCCACCGACATCAGCCACGCCCTGCATAGTTTCAATATCCGCGTCGTTACTAAATGCCACGGTGAAAATCTTGACCCCCTGATCGGCTATGTCTTGGGCTGCTAAGACAGGATGGCGACCCGCATTCCATTGCCCATCCGTCATCACAATCATTACCTGATAAGCAAATTCACGATTTGGTGAGGCCTCTAGCAACTCAGCCGCCAGCTCCATCCCGGCACTGATATTGGTCCCGCCAATGATGGCCGTACTACCGATCGCCCCAACCCCGTCACGTAATTCTTGATAATCCGTGGTGAACGTTTGCTCCACGCTGGCCTCGACAGATGAAAAGGACTTGCCAAAGTGTTCGCTCCAAGTCGAGTAGTTGGTCGAATAAGAGGTAATCGCAACCGGCACTTTTTTTGATTTTTGGTCCAGCACATCGGCAAAAAGACTGAGTGCTGAATCCAAAGCTGCCCACCGACTGCCTGTCGTGTCCGGAGGGATAAAATAATTGACATACCACGATTGACCGTTCGGGTATTGCCAACTCGCACCTGACAAATCAAAGGCCATGGAACCGCTTCGATCCAGCACTAACACGACCTCCAAGTCGATTTCAGCCACGGTACTCAAACTCTGAATCTGAAATTTCTCAACGCCGTGAAACGAAGCGAACAAGGAATCCAAGGCCCCTAAAACGGAGTCATCCGTGTATCCCGTCGCGATCCGGAAAGCGTTGGTCGGGGTGCCATTCTCCAAAAATTCATAAGTTCCGGATTCTGTTTGAGAAATCGTTCCGACAATAACATCAGCAGGCTCAATGGAAAACTGGGATCGCCCCACACGGTAACGACTGGCCATTTCCTGGGCTGCTGCGATGGCGGCGTCCAAGTCCTTGGAAACTCCGTACTCGGCAGAAGCCGCTCGCGAGCAGGCATCCACCGCGATGCGCAATTCGGTTTTAGCCAATTTGAGATAGGAATACTCCAAGATAAAGACCCCCAGCACAAAGATTACGTTTAGCAACAAGACGAAAACCACCGTTGTGGAACCCTTCCTGGATACGTAATTCTTGTTTTGGATTTTCAATAAAGGAACCATCACTTTTGCCTAATGCGAAATTTAAGAAGGAAACGAATTTATCGAACTACAACCTATTTTCTTAAAAACCAACCCTATTCTTTCAAGCCGTAACTTTCTATCTCGATGGTATTCTCATTGCCCAACAGGAGGCCGAACATGCGATTTTGACTTTTGCCCACATCGATGGAAACGGTAACTAAAGTGCCTCGGTCAATCACGGAAAACACTTCGGGTTCGATCGAAATTTCGTAGTCCACCACTTGCCGGCTATCGAGAATATTCTGGCAAACCTCAGCAACATCATCAGCACTGGATCCCTGTTTAGTCGCCACCCGAATTCCTTCGTAGCTGGCAACTTTCAGGGTCTGCCGCAGAAACAAGAGATTCGAGAATTCAATAAACAGCAGGGTGACCGTTAATAGAATTGGCAGACAAATGGCTGCCTCCACCGCAGCAACACCCTGACGGTGACGACGCGTGGGGACTGTCCGTTCGGTGCTGGGCCGAGAGTTATTTTTGAAAGCACGTTCTTTGGAAATGCAATTATTCAATCGGCAGGATTTACCACGACTCAAGGCTCGCCGAGTGGGACGTGCTGACGCTACGCAAGCGGCACACTTGGCCAGTGTCGAAAATTCACCCGTTTGAATCGGCTGCCCGCTGATTCCAAGCGGCGCCGGTTTAGGTGTTTTTTTCATGCGGAAAAGCATCGAGCCTCCATAGCGGATCGTTCACTTTGACCATTAAGTCATGGCGACGAGTCGGGTTTGGCAAGTTGTCATTCATTGGCGGTCTGGCAATCTCGGATGAGACCCATAACTTTGCGTCCCGATCTCACGATCGGTTTGCCTTGTTTCTCAGAACTTCAAAACAGCTCTAAATCCTCCGTGTTCTCTTTAACAAACCCGTGTAAATCCCACGAATCTCCAAGTAGAACACGCTTAATAAAAGGGTTGCTTGTGAGTCATTAACTCAACATCACTGCATCGTAAAGATGCCCTGTGTCTCCTCAGTAAGCCCTTATAAAAAATAGGTCACAATCTTAGAATTGCGTTGAACAAACCACGAACCCACTCGGTTTTCTGCGAATTCAAGGATTTCTTTTTTATCGATAATCGTCATGGTGTTTTCTTGATTCACTGGTGCAAAAAAGGCACGTGGTCAATCGCTCAACCGATGCTCAACCGACACTCTAGAAAATTCCGGCTATCCATTTGTGTTACCATTATTCAAGCAGACCAATTGTGTGTGGCGGGTTGGCCAAGTTAGTAACAGCATTCCGCCTCCCATTGAAAGGTCGTGTTTAAGCGTCATATCAAAGGAACAGGGAGCGATCGCAGATGGCATCAAGACGGGCAAGCGGATTGAATAACGTGGAGATTTTTGGCCCGGCAATGCAGCAAAATCCCTATCCGTTCTATCATGAACTGCGGGAGTCTAATCCTGTCTATTGGGAAAAATCCCTCGGGGCTTGGATCGTGACTCGCTATGCAGACGTCGCTTGGGTGCTGCACGACAGTCGCTTCTCAGCCAATCGAATCGAAGCTGCCACCGAACAAATCAAAACGCCACGTTACCGACCCTTGTTAGACGTAATGTCGCACAAAATGTCCGAGAAAGACGAACCGGATCACATGCGGTTGCGTTCTCTGATTAACAAAGCGTTTGCACATGTGGCTCTAGAACGCTGCGAACCCCTTATCCGCAATCGCGCGAGTGATCTTCTAGATACCTTCCGCACGGCGAACGGCGGCGAGTTCATGGACCAATACTCTGTGCCACTGCCTTTGCTGATTATCCTGCAACTTGTAGGTGTGCCCACGCAGGACACTCCGAAAGTAAAAAAATGGTGCGATAATTTTGC
Organism: Planctomycetaceae bacterium; assembly: GCA_024232675.1. Lineage (GTDB taxonomy): Bacteria > Planctomycetota > Planctomycetia > Pirellulales > Pirellulaceae > CAJQPP01. Next base: position 7,082 of record JAAEPL010000075.1, on the reverse strand, counting down.
TTTTATCGCGTTGAACTACTACACCCAACTGCCGGAAGAAAAACTTGAAACGGGATTGAAGAGCGTTCAGGAATTCCGTGATTTCCTAAAACAGCGGATTGCCGAGTTAGAAGCCCAACCGGAAGACAATCTACTCAGCGCGTTGATCGCCGCCGAGCACGAAGGGCAAAAGCTATCGGCGGAAGAGATGCTGGCGAATACGTTTCTATTATTGACTGCGGGTAATGAAACAACGACTTGCCTATTGGGAAATGGATTGGCCGCACTTTTGGAATACCCTGATCAAATGCAACATTTACGCCAAAACCCTGAACTAATCCCACAAGCAGTGGAAGAGTTCTTGCGGTTTGACAGTCCGGTTCAGTATCTAGGTCGAGTTGCTAAAGAGGACCTGGAGCTTCATGCCCAACCAATAAAAAAAGGCGACTTGGTGCTGCCCGTCATTGCATCGGCTAATCGGGATCCCGAGAAGTTCAGTGATCCTGATATCATGGATATCGAACGCACTGACAACCATCACTTGGCATTTGGACACGGCCGTCATTTTTGTCCTGGTTCGCACTTAGCAAGGCTGGAAGCAGTCGTTTCTTTCGAAACCCTGTTCGCAAAGGCACATGAAATCCGGTTGGACTCCATGCGTTTGACGGATCTCGAATACCGCGAGAACTTCGCGCTTCGGTGCCTCAAAAAACTCCCGCTGCAAATCGATTTCCGTTAGGCGTTAGTCAGGATTAGTAACGAATTCTCCTCGATATCCACGATGGTGAGACTGGTCCTGGATTCTGCGGATCGATTCGATCACGTAGCAGTTTCAATTTAGGTATGTGTCTAAACGAGCTTGCCATTGCTCGGCCTCATCGGTGGCACCCCATTGGCGATAAACACGAATGGCATGCTTCATATCGCGTTCCAAATCTGGACCTTTCAGGCTGGGGAGGGTCGCCTCTTTTTCCAGCAAATCCGAGATACCGGTATCCAATAGCTCGGCTGCCTGTTCTGGTTTTTGATTCTCCAACAGCGCCAGCCCAAGGTTTACCTGCGCCTGAGACGTGGTCCAATCATCCGGTGAATTTTTTTGCCGCTGCTGGAAGCTTTCCCGGTAGAGCTTTACCGCATCTTGCCACTGGTCTAACTTGCCATAACACCCTGCCAGTCGGGTCATTAGCTGATAAGTTTTGGCGTGCGAATCGCCGTGTGAATCCCGCGACTGGGCTAGCAGTGCTTGCCACAAAACCAGCGCCTCAGCAGTCTGCCCTAGGGCCTCCTGGACCTCCGCCGCTTGTTGCTTGGCATCCCTGACGATTTTGGATTGGTCATCAAGCGTCTCTGTCGCTTGCAACACTCGACCGACCTCTTCGAGGGCCTTTTCTAATTGCTGATCTTTTAGCAGGTGACTTACCAAGCTCAGTTTGGCATTCAGCGTAGTTGGATTTTTCTCGCCTAACTGGCTGCCACAGATCTCAATGCGTTCTCGATCCAGCTGCAAGACCCGTTCCATGTTTCCTAGTCGGGCATGCGCCGTCGCTAAATTTCCGATATGCCACTGTGTTGAGGTATGCTCCGCACCTAGTTTCTCATTGGCGACTTGGTAGAGCCTTTGATAGATCTCCAACGAATCGTTGTACCGGTTCGGATCGTCCATTAAAAGGAAAGCTAATTTGGCTTCGGCTATCATCGTATGAGGATGGGCGTCGCCCAAGCGTTTCTTCATTAAACGATGTGTCTTTTGCAGTATCTCCTCAGCTCGCTCTTTATCAGCATTTTCGATGTAGTAGTTGGCTAAATTCAGCATCAAGGCCTGGGTGCTTGGGTGCTCCTCGCCATGCCCCTCCGTCATCAAACGCACCGCTTCTTCTAACGTTTCCAAGGCGAGCGTGTACTGACCTGCAGACTTGTAATAACCGGCGAGATTATTCATGGAAACCAGCGTCGGCATGGCGTCCTTTCCGAACACCTGTTCACGCAAGCTGACGACCTTCTGTCCCATCTTGATGGCCTCGTTAAGCATCCCTGCGTTGGCGTAGACTGTCGCTAAAACATTGATCGAGGTCATCGTTTTTAGACTGCTCTCACCCAGCAATTTTGTTCTCAAAGGAATAACCTGTTCCAGCAAGATAATTGCCTTTTGAGGATCGCTTGTTTGTTGGGAGAGTACAGCGAGGGCGTGCATGACCGAAAGGGTATCTTTATGCTCCACCCCATACCGGCCAAGACAAGCTTGACGATAGTTTTCGTAGAGCGGTAAAGCCTCTTTTGATTGACCAATCTCAATCAAGCCATCCGCCAACATTTTTCCGCTGCGTCCTGTCTCCCAGTCATCGGCTCCAAAAAATTCAACGCACCGTTCATGAGCTAAACGATTTAGCTTTAAAGCCTCGTTAGGAAAACCCAAACTCCGCAACGCTGTCGCGAGTCCGAGTTGCATTTGCACAAGGTCTTCGGTGGGGCCCCGCAAGAACTCCTGATTTAACTGGTCTGCTGCTTTGACCAGGCGTTTTGCCAACACCGCTTCGAGCGGCTCATCACTCTTTTTGATTTTGTAAATATCGAGGTCGTTAAAGATCTCTCGCATAATGTTATTGGTCTGGCGAATCTGACCTAGCTGTCTTTCGACCTGCAATTTCGCTTGCTGTTCCGCAGATTTGGCCTCATTAGCCGACTTCCATCCCCAACTGCTACCTGCCAGGCCAATGATCAGCGACAAACCAACCAAACAGAAAGCCATCACAGCAACTTGATTTTTCCTAATGAACTTTCTGGCCCGATAGGCTCGGGAAGGCGGTCGGGCGGTGACCGGTTCACCATTCAAAAAACGTTTTAGATCATTCGCCAACTCAGATACAGATGCGTAGCGACGCTCCATATCTTTGTCCAACGCCTTCATGGAAATCCAGTCAAGATCGCTGGCCAACATTCTCGTCAGGCTGGAACGGTCAATGTTCCGATTCAAAATCACTTCCGCATTAGTGGCGGCATTTTTGATCAAACGAGCACTGGGAGGATCGGGGTCCTCCAGGCGTATCGCCTCTAACACCTCCGCGAGCGATTCTTTCTTAACGAATTCCAAACCCATGGGCGTCTCGCCCGCTAACATTTCGTAAAGGATGGCCCCGAGAGAGTAAATATCACTGCGCGAATCAATTTCATCTTGTTTACCGCCCGCCTGTTCCGGACTCATGTAACGAAGCGTGCCCAACAACTGTCCCGCCAGCGTCACATTCGGCTGCCTTGAAGGATGTTCCTCTTCCAGAATCTTTGCCAAACCAAAATCGATAACCTTGGGTACCGGTTTGCCATCATTCTCAGCGATCAATATGTTTGTTGGTTTCAGGTCGCGATGGATAATTCCTTTTTGATGCGCATGCTGAATGGCATCGCAAATATCCAGGAAGATAAGCAGTCGCTGCTCAACCGATAAATTGTGACGGTCGCAGTAGGTCGTAAGCGGCTGCCCATCGACCAATTCCATGGCAAAGTACAGTCGGCCTTCAGGGGTTTGGCCGGCGTCGACTATTCTCGCAATATGGGGATGATTCAACAGAGCCAGAACTTGTTGTTCACTTCTGAATCGTCCGATGGTTGCCTTTCGATCGCGATCGGTACGGATAACCTTGACAGCCAATTGACGTCGAATGGGTTTCGTTTGTTGCGAACGCCAAACCGTTCCCATACCACCTTGGCCAATTTTCTCTAACAGGCAGTAGGGGCCAATTACCTCGGCTGACTTCGGCTCCACCAACAAGGAGCTATGGCCCCGCACCACGGTGTCGTTTCCCGGTAAAGATGTCGCATCGACAGGGTCCCGCCCAGAAATCAGCGCGGCATTATTGTTTTTGATGTCGATGAGGTGGGTAAGAAGTGACTCCCGCAATTCCGCCGGAAAATCTTGCAGCAATTGAGCAATTTCTTCCTCGGACCGACCGGTAACCGATTCCCTCAGCCAGCCGCTCAAGTCCGGGTTCGTTATTTTTTGTTCCATGCTGCCAACCGGGTAAACATTGCTGTCACACACTGTCACTCCGGTGTTCCCCGAACTCAGTCTACAGGGCACACCAGATGCTCACAACGCAGCAACTCCCAAAACAGCCCTAGAATCCCCTTTCTAGCGACCGCCGGCAAAACGAAGACACTCCCATTCTCAATCTGGCCCACCACGCTGTGGAAACGCGACTTGCGGAAACGCGCTATTATGGAGGGGTATCGAATTCCTCGCCTGGCGGCGGCTTGTGAGATTCCCGGTACTCCGCAGCTTTTTGATTATCAAGTGCGCACCAAGTGGCGATACGGAAATTCACCAGCGATAGGACTGCCAGAATTAACATGTCCCAGCCAAAGGGAATATCACCCGTGCCATTAAAGTTTCCAAGGTAAGAGATCACGGTCAAACTACCAAGGAAAGGCACTAGCCAAATAGATTCCCGTAGATCGAATGATCGCCAAGACTTCCGTTCGACCAAAAAGCGGCTAACCGCCATCGTGATAATCGCTACCAAGACGATCAGCAGAAGCACTTGCATACTTGTCCAGTCACTCCAGTAAACGATCAAGGCCGAGACGACAAAAGCAGTCGCCGCAATGAACCTTGGTGCTGGTATATGGAACAATCGTTTCGCGCCAGGCATTTGTTTTCGCAACGCGACGACGGCGACTGGCCCAATCGAAAATGAAAGAACAATCGCCGCTGAGTTGATCGCCACAATCGTGTCGAAATCCAGAACTGCAATCAATGCAAAACCGATGAAGAAATTCAAGACCAACGCATAAACGGGAATACCTCGACGAGATAGTCGCTCGAACAATCTCGGTAAAAATTGATTACGCGATAGCGCGAATGCCAGCCGGGCATTCGAACCTGTTGCCACCAAGGCGCCACCGGCAGGGCCAAGCAACGCCCCTCCGTAAATGACCGCCGTCAGCCAACTCACTCCTAACGTCAACGAAACACCGGCCAGCGGACCTAACGCGTGGGTATCCTCGACCGCTTGCCAACCATTTTTTAGATCGTCTGGTGCTAAAGCTCCGATGAAAGCAACTTGCAAAGCAATGTAAATGACTAACGGTAACAACAGACCAAAAATCAACGCCCAGGGTACGGTGACCGAAGGATTACGAGCCTCACCCGCCATATCAATCGCATGCCGAAATCCAATCAGCGCAAAAATGATGCCTCCGGTCGACACCGCCGACAACACACCATGCCAACCAAAGGGCATGAAGCCGCCATGTTCGGTAAAGTTTCCCACCTCGAATCGACTTGTCAAAAACGTGACGGCGATAATGACAGGAAAGGCAAATTTCAAACACGTGATGATCGAGTTGGCTTTTGCAAACACAGCCACTCCCAACGCGTTCACAATCACGAATACAATCAAGAGCGTGGCCGCCAGCAGCATTCCCATCCCGCTGAGTGCGCCACCTTGGCCGCTGGTGACCAAATCCGGCCACGTTTGCGATGCGTAACGGATCACGACAGCCACTTCGATGGGCGCCTGTGAGCAATACCCGACCCACGCGGTCCAACCAATCACCCCCGCTGTAACATCGCCGTGGGTATAACGCGGAATACGCGCGATCCCTCCAGCGACTGGTAAAACACTGGCAATTTCCGCAAAGCACAGAGCAAGCAGTAGCATAGCTACCGCGCCGATGACCCAAGATATAATAGAGGCGGGACCGGCTTGTTGTGCGGTCTCGAGCGGAGAAAACAACCATCCCGAACCAAGGATCCCGCCTGCAGCAATCAGCGTGAGCGATAAAAAGCCCACGTGCCTTTTTAATTCCGGTCGAGTTTCCTGAGTTTGCGACATACCTGAATGACAGCCTTTTTCTAAAGAGGAGATTCCCGGCGTATGTCTTAAAGCGCCCCACCTGACTTAGCTCTGAGCATATCGCATCCACTAGGAGCAGCCAACAACCCGGGATTGGATTACCTTCCATTGGTATCTCAGCAACCAACACTGGTATTGCATTACGCGCCCCGTGCTTTTTCTCGATACTCGGTAGGTGTCACCCCCGTTTCACGTTTAAAGGCGGCGGCCATGTATTCATTATGCTCGAAACCGGCGCGAGAAGCGATTTCATGGACCGATAATTCCGTTTCCGCTAAAAGGTCCATAATCCGGTTCATACGTACCCTTTGAATTTCTTCATGTGGCGTGTGCCCCAACCACTGCTTGAAACGCTTTTCCAGCGTCCTTCGGGATAGCGTTACCACCGTCAGAATATCGGCAACGCGAATATTCGCCGTGGCATGCCTGCGAATATACTGCAAAGCCTTGGCAATTTGTGCATCATCAATAGCTACCGTATCGGTGGAATCACGCACCTCGATACCCAGAGGCTGCGTCAACATGGGTTTTTCAGTTTCCACGCGTTCGCCCGACATCATCCGTTCCAGCATGGCAGCCGCGTCATAGCCCGTCTGCTTGGTGTCAGGCACAATGCTTGACAAAGGTGGTTTGGAAAGCTCGCAAAGTAGATAGTCATTATCTACGCCTAACACCGCCACCTGTTCTGGAACGGCAATCTTTAAATGATTACATGCCTCTAAAACTTGCAAAGCTTTAAAATCGTAGCAAACCATTATGGCTACCGGTCGCGGTAAGCTCTGGATCCAATCGACCATCCGCTGCATTTCTGTCGCCGGATGGAATCTTTCGCCGAAGCCGGGTGTCGATTCATATTCAAAAAATTCGCAACCCGCTTCCGTCGCAAGCCGGCGAAAATGTAAGGATCGTCTTGCCGACCAGTTGAATTCGGGACTCCCGCAATAGGCAATATTCTTGAAGCGACGTTCACTGAAGTGTTCAAAAGCCAAACGAGAGATGGCTTGGTCGTCCGTTTCCGCCCAGGGAATACCGGACACATGCCTGGCCGCACTAAGATCCACCACTGGCACGCCGAAATCTTTAAGCTGTTCACCATAACTATCGGTATCAATGCGGGCGATGATGCCGTCCCCGTTCCATGTCTTCAGCCACGCCGGTGGCGATTCCCCACGCTGCTGGTCCAAGTGCACTGACCAATCACCGCGTTCCTTCATAAAAGCGATGATGCCCTGCAGTAGCCCTCGACAATATTGG
>JAAEPL010000074.1 GCA_024232675.1 Planctomycetaceae bacterium | reverse complement strand
TGGCTGTCACAAAATGGAACCGAGCAACAGGTTTTGGGGTACTTGGGAACTCAAAATCTCCAAGCCATTGATTTAAGCCAGATTGCATTTCGTATGAAGGAGCCAAAATTCTTTCGGCAAGTGTTGGATCTGTTAACGGAGAGGTTTTCCTATAACGGGACTTTATGGTCATACGCGCTGATGCATCGTGATGAACACGGCATTAATGAATACTTGCAACATCGCGACGGCTTTGTCGACGCCTGTGGAGTGTTTTTGGAATCTCCATTGCTGACGATAAGGCCGGTGTTGAGGAACCTTTATGAGCATCGTGAGTACTGGCCGTTGGTCAATGCAAGAGTGCACCGACTCGGCAGTAAGCAGACTATTCTGAATGATGCCATTTGGCAGCAATATCATCGTTTGTTGGAGATCGTGTCGCGGCAGGAGGTACCCGGTAATACGGAGCAATTAGCAATTACCTACTACTTGTTATTGCAAGATCGAATCGAGGAAGCGTTGGCTCGTTTCCAGTCGGTAGATCCATCGGATTTGGCATCGCGAATGCAGTACGACTATTGTGCCGCGTATCTGGCGATGTACGAAGAGAACCCACAACGCGCTCAAGAAATCGCTGGCAAATACCTGGATTATCCGATCAAGCGTTGGCGCGATTTATTTGCTGGTATTGACGCCCAAGTCAAAGAAATTCTAGGTGGTCCCGCGAGCGCGGTTGACGAACAGGATGCAAAACAACGGCATAGTCAGGCCGCGGGCGAACTGCCCACTTATGAGTTTGTTGTGGAGTCACTCAAGACAAAAATCAATTATCAAAACTTAGAGCAAATCACCATCAACTATTACCAAATGGATGTGGAGTTACTTTTTAGTCGAAATCCTTTTGTTAAACAGAAGGATGATAATTTCGCTTTAATCAAGCCGAATTTCAGCCAAACCATAACGCTACCCAGCAATCTGAACACCTTGGAAGTTGATCTGCCCGAACAATTTCGTACCAGCAATGTGTTGGTGGAATTGGTGGGGAATGGTGAGACGGATCGCCAAGCTTATTACGCGAATTCGATGAATCTTCAGGTTCTGGAACCTTACGGTCAACTGAAGGTCACCAAGGCGAATTCTGACGAACTGCTATCCAAGGTTTACGTAAAGGTCTATGCTCGTATGAAAGACGGTCGGGTCCAGTTTTACAAGGATGGATACACTGATTTACGCGGTCGTTTTGATTACGCTTCGCTCAGCAACCAAAGCTTAAGTGCGGTTGAGCGGTTTGCCGTTCTGGTGGTCAGTCCGGATTTCGGTGCGATTGTGCAGGAGGCAGGCGTGCCCAAGGAGTGACTGAGTCAAAAGTTGCCAGTCCGCGCTGCTTTTCAGGAATCGTCTGTCCGGTTGAGTGCGTGTATCCCATCAAAACGGTGGGATGTGACATCTACAAATTATACTTTTTACCCGATCGCATCACTGTAAATGAATATTGAAGAACCAGCGGCGGCAGAACCCACCATTCGACTGGATCATTTCCTGCAGGGGTGCGGAGTCGAGACAGGTGGCCAAGCCAAGCAGCTCATTCAAAGCGGAAACGTCCTCGTAAATGGTGAAGTCGAGACGCGACGTCGCAAGAAACTGAAAGCTGGCGACGAGGTTGATTTGGCAGGCGACGTATTCGTGGTGGCTGCCGCAGGCGAAGAAGACCAATCGCCTTGACCGATTCAGCGTGATGCCTGTTTTTTGAAACGCAGGAAATAATTTTCGTTGAGACCGGGGATCGCCGTTTCTTCGACGAAAGCGAAGCCCGTATCTTCAATTTCTTTGCGGACCACTTCTTTTCCGGCTCGCACATGCCCTAATAACCATTCCCTTGACTTACCGGGAATGCGTTCGAAATCCACAACCACTAATTCCCCACCCGGTCTGAGAGCGTTGTAAATGGATTGGGTGGTCGCAGCTGGGTATGCAAAATGATGATAAGTGTCGCACACATAGGCTACATCAATTGATTCCGGTGGCAGGTCTACCGAATCTTCACGGCATAAAACGCTCGTGATATTTGCGGTTCCGCGACTGGCGGCTTTATCTTTGATGTGGGCGAGAAATTTTGGCGAAATATCGACCGCAAAGATCCAGCCAGAATCCCCTACTTGGTCCGCGAACAGGTGAGTGTAGAGTCCGGTCCCAGCGCCCACGTCTGCGACCCGGTTTCCCGCTTTCAGATTGAGAGCTCGCAGGACTTCTTTTCGAGCCGCATAGACTTCCCGATTATCGATTTCGAATCGTTTAACGAAGGCTTCCACATCCATGTCGGGATCTAAAAAGCTGGCATTGATGTCTTTGCTCTTAGAGGGTTTGTTTCCCTTTTCAGCCTTCTTCTTTCTTTCGATGTAATCCCGTGCTTTTTGTTCGTATTCGGCATTTCGTAAACCGATGGTTTTCGCCTCTTTCACCGCGGTTTCCAAGTCAATTCCTTCGTCGAGGACACGGCGAGTCATCCACACCCCTCCTACTCGATTCGCGGATCCACAGTGGAACAAGGTCGGTTTGTTGGAGTCATCGAGGAGTTTTCGAACTTTATCGAAAACATCGTCCGTCAGCTCTTGGGGGGCTCGGAATGGCACCACGATGAATTCCAGTCCCGCATTATCGAGGGCTGTTTTCTGATCCCAGTCAATTTCCCCGTCGGTGCGTAGAGAGATCACCCGGGTGATACCTGCCGCTTTGATTTTTTCAATGTCCTGCGGGCTAAATTGGCCAGCAAGATAGAGATCTCCACAGCGGTGAACATTCCGTGTTTCACCGAGTTTTGCTTTTTTCACAGGCTTGGCTGCGGCCGGTGCCGTGACCTCTTGAGCGGAGCAATGGTTTTGCAGAAGGGCGGCAATGATCACCACTGACGAGAGAATAATGGATCGGATTTTCATGGGCCCGTTCTATGTAAAAAGATGAAATCGATTACCCAGTGTAGCAACCTGATGAGCAAGTCTGGAACGCATCGTCGAAAAAAAATGTTCCGTGAATCGTATTACGTTTTCGCAGGAACGGGCAGGATCACCCCAGTTTCATCGTATCTCCGGGAGCCGGAATCATGACGTTATTGATTCCGGATTCACGCAACCTTTCGGCGAAGCGACTGGCGGGCTCTAGTTCACAATGCACCAAAGCCACATTTTTCAGTCGCCCCGATTTTGCCAACCCTTGGGCCCATTCCAAGAGGCCATCGGAGTCGGCATGGCCGCTGGATGCTTCCAGTTTCATCACCTTGGCTTTGACTTGGTGGGGTTCGCCGTAGATGCGAACTTCCTTGTGGCCTTCTAGAATTCTCCGTCCCAGGGTGTGCGGAGCTTGGTAGCCAGTGAACAGAATGGTGGTTGAGGGATTTTCAATATTATTTTTCAGGTGGTGCAAAATGCGACCACCTTCGCACATACCAGAGGCGCTAATAATGATGCAGGGCTTTTTGTAGTGGTTTAATTCCTTTGAATCTTCTGCCTTGCGAATGTAGTGTAAATTTCGAAATCCGAGCGGATCCTGATCCTCTTCTTTAAGTAACTGTTCGATGAATTCCTCGTTCAGGCATTCAACATGTTCACGAAAAACGGTGGTGGCATTCACTGCCAGGGGGCTGTCAACGAAGACTTGAAAAGGCGGCAGATCCCCGGCTTCGTGAATGCAATTAAGGCGATAGATAATTTCCTGAGTGCGGCCTACCGAGAAGGCGGGGATGATTAATTTCCCACCGGCGGCATAGGTTTCTTTGGCCGCGCGAGTCAGCATCGCTTCGGCATCGCCACCCAATTTATGTACGCGGTCGCCATAGGTGGCTTCCATAATCAAGTAATCGACGTTCTCGACATTCTCAGGATCACGCAAGATGGGGACTTCCGATCGCCCGAGGTCGCCGCTGAAAACCAGGCGAAACGGTTCTCCGGAATCGGGAGTGAAATCAAGGCAAACGATGGCTGCCCCGAGCATATGACCCGCGAAGTAGTAAGTGCAAACGACTCCCGGTATAGGTTCAAAGGGCACGCCAAAATCTTGACTGCGCATGCGTTTGATCGTCAGGATCGCGTCTTTCTGTTCGTAGAGTGGTTCGAAAGGCTTTTGGCCGTTTCGCTTGCGTTTTTTATTCACGTACTTTACGTCAGACTCTTGGATCTTCGCAGAGTCGAGCAACATATGAACCGCTAGATCGCGGCTAGCGGTTGTTGCATGAATGGGGCCTGTAAAACCGTTTCTAACCAGTGAGGGCAGATTGCCACTGTGATCGATATGGGCATGCGACAAGATGACCGCGTCAAGAGATGCGGCTTCGAAAGGAAGCTCTCGGTTTTTCCGGAAAGCTTCCTTTCGTCGACCTTGGAAGATCCCGCAGTCCAGCAGTAACTTTTTTCCTTGAAAGTCAATTAAGTGTTTGGAGCCGGTTACCGTTTGGGCGGCTCCCCAGAATTCGACTTTCATGGGTGGTTACCATTGTTGAAGTAGGATTCGTTTTCGTCTGTCGGGGCAAACATCCATTGGCACAGGCAGCGTTGGCATGACCTAAACCTTGACCCGTTCGATGTAGTCGCCAGTGCGAGCATCGATTTTGATCTTGTCACCCATGTTGATGAAGGCGGGCGCGATGAACTCGGCGCCGGTTTCTACTTTGACCGGTTTGGTGACGTTGGTCGCGGTATCCCCTTTCGCTCCTGGCTCACAAAATTCCACGGTCAAGATGACGTGGTTGGGCGGCGTCAGGGTGACTGGCAGGCCGTTGAAGAGGTATACACTGCATTCCAGACCGTCGGTCAGATATTTCCAGTCGTCCCCAATTTGTTCTTTGGACAATTCGTAATTTTCATACGTTACTTTGTGCATGAAGACGTACGTGTCGCCCTGTTTGTAAGAGAAGGTGACATCGGTTTCTTCGACATCTGCCGCTTCCAACGCGTCGTTTGCTTTGTAGGTGCGACTGAGAACGGTGCCACGGATCAGATTTTTCATTTTGCATTTGTAAAGTGCATTGCCCTTACCGGGTTTGCGAAATTCAAAATCGACGATCACGTATGGCTCGCCTTCAATTTGAACCTTGAGTCCCTTGCGAAATTCGCTAGGTTTGTACGTGCCCATTGGAATATTCCTGATGATTTGACTTGATAGCTTTTGCTAAACCGGCACCCAGAGTGCCTTCCAAAATGAATATTGTAGCGTTAGAAACCGAATCTGTCCGCACCCGTCCCCCCTCATGGCAGGCGATTGTGAAATCTGCGATTCGCGATTCCAGCCAATTGCTGCGGCGATTGGATTTGGCCAGTGATCCCCTGAGTCCGCCCGTGGAAGAACAGAATTTCCCGACTTTTGTGCCCGAGACATGGTTGCGTCGGATCCGCCCGGGCGATCCGCTGGATCCGCTGTTATTGCAAGTCCTGCCGCAAAGTGCGGAAGATTCCGTGGTAACTGGGTTTGTCGCCGATGCGGTAGGTGATCTTGCGGCTGAACAGGCTCCCGGTCTGATTCAAAAATATCACGGCCGGGCCCTGTTGATTACTAGCGGTGCCTGTGCCATTCATTGCCGATATTGCTTTCGTCGACATTACCCCTACGACCAAGCTCCCGTATCGATGCCTCAATTTGATGAGGCCCTAGAGGTTGTTCGGAAAGATAATCAGATTGATGAAGTGATTTTGAGCGGTGGGGACCCGCTGATGATGGTGGACAAGAAACTGCAGCAACTCATAGAGATGATCGAAGCGATTGATCACGTCCGTCGTCTCCGGATCCACACCCGCTTACCCAGTCTGATCCCCCAGCGAGTGACTTCCGATTTGGTGAATATGCTGAAAAAAACCCGACTGGCAAAAGTGGTGGTTCTTCATATCAATCATCCACACGAAATTGACGTGGATGTGCGACAAGCGATGGCGCGTCTTGGCGAGTGCCACGCTTTGCTGTTGAATCAGGCGGTCTTATTAAAAGGGGTGAATGATGATCTGGAAACTCTCATCGCGTTAAGTAAGCAATTAGTTGATAACCGTTGCCAGCCTTACTATTTGCATCAATTAGATCGCGTAGCCGGGGTAGCCCATTTTGAAGTCCCGGAAGCGGAGGGCTGTAAGCTAATCGAACAAATGCGAGCCAGGTTGCCCGGATACGCGGTGCCCCGTTATGTAAGGGAGTCGGCCGGAGAGTCTTCTAAAACGGTGATCGTTTAACGCCCGTTGAGAAATCATGCGCAGCGTTTCTTTTCACCACTTGGATCGCGATAGACGGTGAACCGTTGTTCGGGCTAACTAAAAATATGCGTCAGGTACTCAAGTGCCTGCCCCATTTGCAACGCTGCATCGGGACTGGCTGGGCATTGGACGGAGATGTAGCCAAGGTAGTTTTTTTCTTCTAGCTTGGCCAAAAGTGGCGGAAGGTCAACGGAACCACGCCCCAGAGGCACCTCCACGGTGTCACTTCTTGACAGATCCCGCACGGCATCGCGGGCTCGAAAGTACGCGACGTTTTCTGCCAGGCAATCCATGGCGGGTTGCACTTCGTGGCGGTTGAGCATCAATTCTGCGGGGTCGAAATCAATTTGCAGCGCACCTGGGCTGAGAGATTTAATCAAGTCCGCCAATACCGTGCCCTCGTCATCGCCAGTGCGGGCCGCGAAAACGGTGCCCGTATGACTGGAGTGACGCCCTAAATCTTCCAAGGCTTGGATGAGGTGGGGGTGAGCGGGCGATTCGCTGCTGGGGATTTTGCCGATGCGATTGCTGACGACTTGGCAACCAAGATCCCAAGCCATGGTCATGGTGTCCTTGGTGGCATCCACTCGTTGCTCCAAATCCTCAATCGTCGAGTAACCACGACGGGAAGGGAAGTTCACACAGCAAACTGAAAGTTGATAATCTGTCAGCAACTTTTTGATTTGTCGAACGCCTGTACGAGACAGATCTGCGGGGCGTATCTCTGTGCGAGCATTTATTTCAACCGCATCTGCCCCCATTTCGGCGGCTCGTACCAAAGCTTTTTTGAACGGCAGGCCCAAGCTTTCCAGTCGAATTCCCTTACGCAGCTTTAACACAATAAATTCTCTTTTGAACGATGCCAAACCTCATCTTGCTCGCTGCACGCAACAGAGCTGAAAATGAGGTATCCCAATCTTAAAACGACTCAATTTACCACGGTGACTGTCAGTCGCATGATCTGTTATTCTATCGTTAGATTGAAAATCTGACAGTCGCACAACGGATGGGATCATGATTACTGTTTCCGATGTCAACCAATTTATGCTTGAGTTCGCACCCCTCGCTTTGGCCGAGGAGTGGGATAATGTTGGGCTGTTGGTCGGTGATCCGGATTCTGCCATAAATCGTGTGATGACTTGTCTCACGATCACACCAGAAAGTGCTGCGGAGGCTGTGGCCAAGCAGGCGGACCTGATCGTGACGCATCATCCCTTACCCTTTCGTCCGTTAAAGCGAATCACGACCGAGCAGACTGCCGGTCGTCTTCTTCTGGAACTAATCAAGGCTGGCATCGCTGTAATCAGTCCCCATACCGCATTCGACTCGGCCTTGAATGGCATTAATGCTCAACTGGCTGAACGCTTTCAGCTATCCCATGCGAGGCCGTTGATGCCTGCGGAGAATTCCACCGAACTGGGGGCCGGAAGGATGGCGGAAGCTACGCCCGGAACGACCCTGCAAAATTTACTGGAACAGGCAAAGTCAGAGTTTGCACTGCCGCAAATTCGGTTTGTTGGTTCGCCAGATTCGCCCGTCAAATTGATTGGGCTGGGTTGTGGCAGTGGCGGGGCTTTCCTGCAAGCAGCGCTGCAAAACAAATGCGATACGCTAATAACGGGGGAAGCTCAGTTTCATACTTGCTTGGAAGCGAAAGCGAGTGGGGTTTCGCTGATACTTTTAGGGCACCACACGAGCGAGCGATTTGCCTTGCGAGAATTAGCAGGGCGTTTGGACCAGCATTTCACGGAGCTGGATGTTTGGGTAAGCGAAGATGAAGAAGACCCAATTCGCGTTGGTTAGCTTTCCGAATCGTTCACGGTAATAGGTAAGAGAGCGTTGGCGGCGGAGGGTGTTTGATAATAGGGAACCGAGCGGCTGCCGGATTCGCCCGGGATTAGTGTCCAGCTTCGCTTTTCGCCGAAGAATCGCCTGATTTGACGGTCACTCAACGGCAGCTAAAATATGGGCCTCGCTGACACGCTATTCGCAATTGATCTAGCTTCAACCTGAGAATTCGATCTCGTATGCATACCACGAAATACCTGACCGCCCTGCCCGTCTACAATGAAGTGGACAGCGTCCACTCGGTGCTTGATCAAGTCGGCCTCCATTGCGATCACGTATTGGTCATCGACGACGGGTCGACGGACGGAACAGCAGCTGCTCTGGCCACACGCAATGATGTGACCGTCGTGACCCACCAAAGTAACGCTGGGTATGGTGCGGCATTAATGACCGCCTTCAAATATGCGATATCGCATGGCTATGAGGCCGTCGTTACGATCGATTGTGATGGGCAGCACGAGCCGCAACGAATTCAGGATCTAGTCACGCGACTGGAACACAGTTCCGCGGACATTGTCTCGGGTAGTCGGTACTTAAAGAAATTCGATTTAAATTCCCAACCCCCGGAACAACGTCGCTGGATAAATCGACAAGTCACTCTGGAGTTGAACGAGCGTCTCGGTTTGGCACTGACGGACGCCTTTTGTGGGTTCAAGGCCTACCGCTGCAAAGCGCTCGAGTTACTCGAATTGACCGAGACTGGTTACGCGATGCCTTTGGAGCTTTGGGTGCAGGCGGCATGTCACGAATTAAAAGTGGTTGAAATGGCTGTTCCGCTTATCTACCTAGATGAAAATCGCTCGTTTGGTGGTGATTTGGATGACGGCGGTACACGGCTGAATTATTATCAGGATGTGCTGTGTAGAAGTATCGCCAAGTTACCTGGCGATTGCCCAGAGTTGCAAACCCGCGAACTTGCCGGATAGATTCCATTCATGACGTTGACGCACCAGCGACTTCGCGCACCCCAAGAGAATGGCAAATCTTTGCAAGTACCGCCTCTCGCGGACTGGCAAGAAACCCTGCTTCACAATCAAGCCTTGCTCGGTGGCTATGCCTTCGAATTGAGTGGTAACTCCATATCATCTCTGCAACGCGAGGCTCAGCAAGAGTTACTGCAATTGGCGGTCGCTTACTCGAGCCAGTACCGAGATATTTCACTGAAATCATCCATCGATACGATTGTGATGGGGGGGCACCAACCGACGCTCTTTCATCCTGGGGTGTGGTATAAAAATTTTGTGCTTAGTCGTTTTGCCCTGCAAGCGAATGCGGTGGCGGTCAACTTGGTTGTCGATAACGACTTCAATCCGCTGAGATCCATCCGTGTTCCAACAGGTAGCGTCGCTGACCCACGTATTGAGACCATTCATTACGACTCGCTTTCGGCAAGAGGGCCTTTCGAGACCGAAGAGTTGCATAGCCCGGATACCTTCAAAAATTTTGCCCAAAGTGTAAGCCGCAACATTAAGCCTTTCGTAAGTGAACCATTAGTCCATCGTTTGTGGCCTCACGCGGTTGCTTCCCTTGGCCGGATGGGGCAACCCTCGCTGGCGATTGCTGCAGGACGTCATCGCTTCGAGCAAGACCTCGGCTTGCAGACCTTAGAATTACCTGTCAGCCAGATTTGCAAGACTCGCGCCTTTGCGATATTTGCGGCAGAGTTGTTCGAACGGTCTGCCGAATTTCGAGCGGTACACAACGAACAACTGGTTCGATACCGGCAGGTCAACAGAATTCGCAGTCAATCTCATCCGGTTCCTGAGTTACGAAAATTGGATGACTGGGTGGAGTTGCCATTTTGGATTTGGCGAACGGGCAGCACTTCGCGGAACCCTCTGTTTGTGAAGCAGGAACAAAGCACCATTTACGTCAGTGATCAAAAAGATGTTCTGCTCTCATTGGATCGCAGGGCTTCGTTGGCGGAGCAGATCCATCTTTGGGAAGCGGAGGGGATTTGTCTGCGCACCCGCGCCCTTACGACGACGATGTATTCTCGTCTTGTCCTCTGTGATCTTTTTTTGCATGGGATTGGGGGCGGAAAATATGATCAACTCACGGACGAAATTATTCGCAAGTTTTTTGCCGTAGAACCTCCTGGTTTTTCCGTGGTCACTTCGACTCACCATCTACCCATTGATTTCCCGCGGGTCACTGAGAGTGATCTCGCGAGAGTACGAAATCGATTACGGGATCTTAAGTATCACGCCGAGCATTTTGGTGATTTTGGCAACGTGTCTTTCCAAGCCGAGGCCGAGCGTAAAGTGGAGCACTGGCGAGCGATACCCGATGCAGGCAGTAAAAAAGTATGGCATGACGAGATGGAACGGATCAACGAACAGTTAAGGCTAGCGACAAACTCCGATCGCATCGAATTAGAGACAGAAATCGAGTCACTGCGGCGGATGGTTCGTGTGACGCAGCTACTCGGCTCGCGGGAATTCAGTTTTTGCTTGTTCGATGAGGCCTTGATCGGGCAGCTGAATGCCTAGTCGTGGGCTGGCATATGAGAATTCCAGGCTTTCACGGCTTGCACATAATCATCTACCAGAGCTTCCGGAATTGGGTGATGATGATCCGCACCCGGCACTAAGAAAATGGTGTGGGGACCTTGGTATTGATCAATCACCATTTGCTGGTATTGAACAGGCACCCTGCGGTCAGCGCCGGACATGACAAACAGAGCAGGTGCCTTGCATAGCCTGGCGTTGGCCACGGCATCCATGGCTTGCGGAACTTGGCTGGCGATAAAACGGGCCGCCAACCCTGCGTTCCACCATGAGTATTCGCCTTTGATCAATTGATGAACGGGAGCTGGATTTCGCAACAGCATACCGGCAACCGGATATCGAGAGGCAACATACAGGGCGTACATGCACCCAAGGCTGTTTCCGGTGACTACGATGGGCCTGCCCGCTGCTCTCTTTTCAACGGCCAGCCAAGCAGCTTCGCTGGTGGCAACCATCTTGCTGACACAGGCCTGCCCCGTGCTGCTTCCGTATCCCGGCGGGTTGATCGTCCACACTTCAAATTCGCTGGAGATTATTTCACAGGGATGAGGGCCTGCCTGTTCGGCACGGCCCCCCGTTCCCGGAAATTTGAGACACACGATGTCCGGCGATTTTCCGTACTGAAATACCCACGCCTCCATTTGATCATCCCCACAAGGAATGACCTCACGCCTACGTTGCTCGGGATCAATCGGATGCTGCGTATCGCACAGAATCAATCGGTTGGCGAGGCGAAGTCTTAAAGGCATGAGAGTTTTGTGGGGCGGAGCAAGTCAGCAATCAACGCAGGCTTGATTACGAAACATAACGAATGCGAAGCGTGCTTTAAGTCACGCGTTGACCTGGCAGTGCCCCATCATCGGGCGACAGTAGAAAGATTTCTTCGCCGCCGGCACCGGCGGCACAGACCATGCCTTCGCTCAAACCAAATTTCATTTTTCGTGGTTTGAGGTTTGCAACCATGACAACCTTGCGGCCCACCAAGGATTCAGGTTCGTAAGCCGCTTTGATGCCGGCGAAAACCTGTCGACGGTGGTCACCACCCAAACTGAGCGTCAGCTTCAGCAGTTTACGTGCTTCTGGCACATGTTCGGCTGCCACAACGCGGGC
>JAAEPL010000073.1 GCA_024232675.1 Planctomycetaceae bacterium | reverse complement strand
GTCGCTCGTGACTTACGTCATGCCAAACGGGCTCGCGACATTCTTCGCGAATTCAGCTGTCAAGATTTGATGGAGAAAGTGGCCAAGGCCGCGGATCTGTTCGAAAACGAAACGCTGCCACTCGGTGACGGACAGCAAACGGCCGACGACTTTGTCTACCACCAGTCTGCCACCACGGGTCTGCCCCAACACATGTGCCGGCGGAACATGGAGAAAAATTGTTTCGTGCTGCGAAATATGCCCGAGATTTTAGACGCGTTGACTCGTGGATTAGATCCGGAAATCCTCTCACGGGGTCACGGCATTGAGGATCGCGGTGTGGTGGTTAGTTATCAGGCACAGACCTCGATGTTGGGTGCCGTTCTACCCTCCAACTCTCCAGGTGTGCATACGTTGTGGTTACCTGTGGTACCGCTGCAGATGGGCTTGATGCTCAAACCGGGGTCGCAGGAACCCTGGACTTGCTATCGCGTAGCATCCGCTTTCAGTGAGGCAGGCATCCCCCCTGAAGTCATCGGGCTATACCCGGGAGGACACGATGTCGGTGGAGCAATTTTAAGCGGTGCCAAGCGTGCTATGATTTTTGGTGGCCAAAAAACGATCGATCAATACGCCGGTAACCCGGGGGTTCAAGTCCACGGTCCGGGCTTCTCCAAGATCATCATCGGCGAGGACATGGTTGATCGCTGGGAAGAATTTTTGGATGTCATGGTGGAGAGTGTATTTATCAATGGTGGTCGCAGCTGCATCAACGCCAGCAGCATCTTTGCACCGCGACACACACGAGAGATTGCCGAAGCAATTGCGTCCAAAATTGGGCCCGCGAATGTGCTACCACCCGAAGACCCTGAATCCGCTCTGGCGGCCTTCACAGTACCTGGGGTGGGCCCAGCTGTGTTGAGCATGATCGAACAGGATGTGAAGGAATCAGGAGTCACCGACATGACTGCCGGTTATGGGGATCGCCTCGTCGAGATGGAGCGTTGCTCTTACCTCAGGCCCGTCGTACTCCACTGTGATTCCCCGGACCGAGCGGTCGCCACCAAAGAGTACATGTTCCCATTTGTTTCTGTCGTCGAATGCCCGCAAAAGCAAATGATTGATAAGATCGGTTACACCCTCGTTGGCACAGCGATCACGGAAGATAACGACTGGATTGACGACCTGGGGCAAGCGACCAACATCGACCGATTAAATATCGGTCCCATCCCGACCAATCGATTGAATTGGTTGCAACCACACGAGGGTAACTTGATTGACTTCTTGTTCCGCTCTCGAGCCTATCAATCTCATCGCCAAATGGCGGCCACAGTATGAGTAGCAGCCGAGCCCTGCTAACCAACTTGGATATCAATCGGAATTCTTCACTGATTCCTTTTGAATTGCAGGTACGTACGCGGATGGTCTACGGAAACGATGCCATCGACCAACTCGGAGATTTGGCCACCGGATTGGGAGCCAAGCGTGTCATGGTGGTCACCGATCGAGGACTGGTAGAAGCTGGCCACGCCTCGCATGGGATTGCAGCGTTGGAGTCTGCCGGCCTGACGGTGGGTCTGTACGATGGTGCGCGGGAAAATCCCACGACGGATGATGTTGACCGTGGTGTTATGTACGCGAAGGAATTTCAACCTGACCTGCTCGTAGGACTTGGTGGGGGCAGTTCGATGGACTGCGCCAAGGGAGTCAACTTCATCTATTCCTGCGGAGGGAAGATGAAGGATTATCACGGAGTCGATAAAGCGACCAAGCCGATGCTGCCGATGATCGCGGTTCCCACCACCAGCGGAACGGGTAGCGAAATGCAATCCTTTGCCTTAATCTCCGACGCCGAGACGCACGTGAAGATGGCCTGTGGGGATAAGAAAGCGTCTTTTGCGATTGCCGTGCTAGACCCAAAATTAACACTCACCCAACCACCTCAGGTCACCGCTTTGACCGGGGTCGACGCGTTATCTCATGCCCTAGAAACCTACGTGACGCGTCCTCGGAACCCGGTTTCCTTACTTTTCAGCCGGGAAGCATGGAAATTCCTCTCCGCTAATTTCCTTAAGGTTTTGGCAGACCCCAACGACCTTGAGGCACGTGGCGGCATGTTATTGGGAGCTGCCTGGTCAGGCTTGGCAATTGAAAACTCCATGCTGGGTGCCGCCCACGCTTTGGCGAACCCTTTGACAGCGACCCATCAAATCGTGCATGGCCAAGCCGTGGGGGCCATGTTGCCCCATATAATCCGCTACAATGGACAGCAGTTTGATGACTGGTACTGCGAACTGTCTGCAATTTCCGCGGGCCACCCGGAAGCTCCTGCCGCGGACTCGGGAAGCGCTGGAATCGCTGATTTCGTACAACGTATGGTTCAGGCAGCGGGTCTTGAAATTAACTTGCAAGGACTTGGTGTTCCGCGGGAACAAATACCTGAATTGGCCGAGGCAGCATCCCGGCAATGGACTGGTCAATTCAATCCACGTCCCGTCAACTCCGAAGAACTGGCCGCGATTTATGAAAACGCTTTTTAGCAACTTGCTGATCTTAGCAATGTGCATTGGCCTGCTCGCTGGTTGCAACCCTGCTGAAAAAAGTGGAGAGAAGGATAGCGCTACTCCCTCTCCACCGAAAACTGCTGCCCAAAGCGAACCAACGCCGTCTGGCGAATCGAGCGGTCAGAAAGACGCTGAATCATCCACATCGAAACCCACCGAACAAGCACCCTCACCAGGGCGAACTCGGGTGGATTGGCCGGTCTTTCGCGGTAATCCAGCAAGCACCGGATACACTCCCGAATCAGCTCCAAACACCCTCGACGTGCTGTGGGAATTCAAGGTGGAGAATGGTGCCTTTGAAAGCACACCCGTGATCGTGGACGGTACCGTCTTCATCGGCGATTTAGACAACCGTGTATTTGCTTTGGATTTAGAATCTGGAAATCTCCTTTGGGAATTCACTACAGAGATCGGCTTCTATGCAGCACCTGCCGTTCAGGATGGCCGGGTCTTCATCGGAAATATGGACGGCTTTTTTTATTGCCTTAATGCCAACGACGGAAAATTAATATGGACCTTCGAGGCCGCCGCGACCATTGACGGGGGTGCTAACTTTTACAAAGACAATGTGATTTTCGGGTCGCAAGATGCCAAGCTCTATTGCCTTGATCAGAAGACCGGAAAACTCGTTTGGGAACACGAAATTGACGATCAGATTCGTTGTTCGCCGAGCATCGTTGAGAACCGCGCGTTTGTCGCTGGATGCGATGGTGTCTTGCACATGATTAATCTTGATGATGGCACGTCCATTGGGGGTGTGGTCATTGATTCACCGACCGGGGTGACACCAGCCACCATGGGGCATTACGCCTATCTGGGAACCGAGCAAATTGGCTTTTTCTGTATCGATTGGAAAGCAGCCAAGGTCAAGTGGAACTACCAAGATCCGCTGGGTCCGGCTTCCACGCGCAGTAATCCGGCCGTCACCGCCGGCCATGTTGTATTTGGGTCACGGAATCGCAAAGTTGTTTCCCTCGACCCCGAAAATGGCGAAGTTAGCTGGCAATTCGAGGCTCGTGGACCAATCGATTCGTCCCCCGTGATCGCCGACCAACACGTCTACGTGGGTGCCGACGATCGACGCATGTACGTTCTCGATCTGAAAACTGGGGAAAAAATTTCCGAACGTGAATTGAATGGAAAAATTCTTGGGTCGCCGGCCATATCCGACGGCAGACTAATCGTTGCCACCAACCGCGGTGTCGTTTATTGTCTAGGTAGTAAAAAGTAATCGATCAGACGTTTACAATCGCAAGCGAATTCACACTGGTCGAAACCAATGCCTGTGCGAGTACTAAGCCAAACAAAGCCGCGTTCTCGCCAACTAAAAAACAAAACATGAGCGAATCCTCAAAAACAGAAGTTGGCAGCTATTTCATTTCCAACTACCCACCCTTTTCCCAATGGAAAAAGGAGGATGTATCGTTGGTCAAAGACGCCATGGCAGCGCCACCTCAAGATGTTCCGCTGGGATTGTATTTGCATATTCCGTTTTGTCGCAAACGATGCAAGTTTTGTTACTTCAAAGTCTTTACTGATGTCAACGCCAAGGAGATCGAACATTACGTTTCTGCACTGTCACAGGAAATTGAGCTGGTAAGCCAACAACCTGTAATGGGAAACCGCCCGTTTCGATTTGTCTATTTTGGTGGTGGAACACCATCCTACTTGAGCGCCAAACAACTGACTTCGTTGGTCGATCGACTCCGTGACAACATCAACTGGGACGATGCGGAGGAAGTTACGTTTGAATGTGAACCGGGCACACTGCAAGAACCAAAAGTCCAGCGGCTTAAAGAATTGGGAATCACTCGCCTTAGCTTAGGCGTGGAAAATTTCACGGACGCCATTCTTGAAGAAAACGGTCGGGCGCACCTCTCCAAAGAGGTTTACCGGGCATGGGACTGGATTCAGGCAGCCGATTTCCACAACGTCAATATCGACCTGATTTCGGGGATG